>NZ_JBNYXW010000010.1:0-253089 GCF_051380875.1 Janthinobacterium woesei | reverse complement strand
GCTGAAAAATGAAAAGTCGACCAAGGTCGGCATCGCTACCAAACGCTTAAAAGCTGGCTGGAGTGCCGACTATCTCGCCAAGGTCTTGGGCTTGCCGACTTGATGCTTCATGCAATCACCCTGGACCGTTTTACAACAGTGCAAGCTGAAACTGCAAACTGAGCTTATAGACTCAGCTCCAGCACCTTGCGGCTGACGGCAGGCGTCACTTCGCGCTGTTCGCCCAGCGCCGTCATGCCGTGCGCTTCCAGTGCGGCAACGACGGCGTCCACGCTGAGATGGTTCAGGCCGTAGTCGGCCAGGCGCGTCTTGACGCCCATGTGGCGGAAGAAGAACTCGGTGCGCGCGATGGCCGCCTCGATGCGGCCGTCCTCGTCGCCGCCATCGAGGCCCCACACGCGGGCCGCGTATTGCAGCAGCTTGGCGCGCTTGGCCTGTTTGCGCACGCGCAACATGCTGGGCAGGATGATGGCCAGGGTTTGCGCGTGATCAAGCTCGTACAGGGCCGTCAATTCGTGGCCAATGGCGTGCGTGGACCAGTCTTGCGGCACGCCCACGCCGATCAGGCCGTTCAAGGCCAGGGTGGCGCTCCACATCACGTTGGCGCGCACGTCGTAGTCGTCCGGCTGCGACAGGGCTTTCGGACCTTCTTCGATCAGGGTCAGCAGGATGCCTTCGGCGAAACGGTCTTGCACCGAGGCGTTCACGGGGTAGGTCAAATACTGTTCCATCACATGCGCAAACGCATCGACGACGCCATTGCCCACCTGGCGCAGCGGCAAGGTAAATGTCTTTGTTGGATCGAGCACGGAAAACTTCGGATACACCTTGCGGCTCATGAACGAGCGTTTTTCCTGCGTCGCCTTGCGCGTGATCACGGCCGAGCCATTCATTTCGGAACCGGTGGCCGGTAACGTCAATACGCTGCCGAAGGGCAGGGCGGCGTCGATGATCTTGCCGCCTTTCGCCAGGATGTTCCAGGCCTCGCCTTCATGCAGGGCGGCTGCGGCGATGAACTTGGTGCCATCGACCACGGAGCCGCCGCCCACGGCCAGCAGGAAGTCGATGCGCTCGCTTTTCACCATGGCCACGGCCTGCATCAGGGTTTCGTAGCTGGGATTGGGTTCGATGCCGGCAAATTCCAGCAGCGTATGGCCGGCCAGCGCCGCGCGCACTTCATCGTAGACGCCGTTTTGCTTGATGCTGCCGCCGCCATACGTCATCAGGACCCGGGCCTGGGGCGGAATCAGGGCCGTGATGGCGGCGATCTGGCCTTGGCCGAAGAGGATTTGCGTTGGATTGTAAAAGTCGAAATTGAACATGGCGCTCCCGCTGCTGAAGTATGGGCTAGACTTGCTGACCCATGATTATGGCCGAACGGGTGGAAACGTGTCGTGGACGCTTGAGCTTTTTGCCCTCGCAGTGGAGAATGCAGCGCAGACGCTGTCACCGCCGTCACCGCTGTCACCACTTATTACGCGAAAAGGAATGCGCATGACCACCCTCCCACTGGAAGAAACCGACTTGCCCGCCACTGCGCTCGACATGCACCGCGCCATCGGCGCCACCATCGCCGCCTTGCAGGCGCTGGACCTGAACAGCCAGCGTTTCGAGGCTTGCACCGACCCGGAACTGCGCCGCGTGCTGGCCCATGCGGGTGATACCAGCCGCAGGGAAGCGGCCATGCTGCTCGAATGGATGCGCCGCCGCGACGCGCGCCTGGACAAGGAAATGAAGGAAGCGCTGTTCAAGGCCGGTCCTATCGTGGCGCAGTACCATTACGATCAGAGCGTTTCGTAACTATTGGTTTGTTGCCGTGGCGTACCATACGCCATTCTCGCGCCGCTTCGCGTAGACTGTGCCCCGGACACGACTTTGGGGAAATTTGTAGATATGAAATCATTACCATACCGAGAAGGCAGCTGGTTTGCCGTGCCCTTGCCGGGTGGCGGCTATGCCGTCGGCGTGGTGGCGCGCACGGCGCCTGCCGGGCGCATCATGCTGGCCTATATGTTCGGGCCGAAACGGGAAACCTTGCCGTCGCTGGATGAACTGGAAGGCTTGCAGCCAGCGCAGGCCGTGCGCCGCTTGCGCACGGGCGACATGGCCCTGCTCAACGAACGCTGGCCTCTGCTGGGCGACAGCGGCCACTGGAATCGGGCTGCCTGGCCCATGCCGGCCTTTATCCGCCGCAACGAATCCTTGCAGCGCGCCTGGCGCGCCAGCTATGCGGACGCCAATCCTGCCAAGCTGGACCGCGAGGAATCGATTGCCTTCGATACGCCGGGCATGGAAAGCGATTCCCTGTATGGCTACGGGGCAACGGAATTGTTGATGAATAAATTGCTGGCGCCCGTGCAGGCGCCGGCTTGAAAGTCGTTGAACGGCACGGCTGTGCCGTTCAACTTTACACCGCCGGCAAGCTGATCTGAAACGCCAGGCCGCCGCCTTCGCGGTTGCGCACCTGCAGTTCAGCGCCGTGGCGCAGCAGCACGCGGTCGACGATGGCCAGGCCCAGGCCGGCGCCATTTGCCTGTCCGCGCGCCGTGTCGAGGCGGGTGAACGGTTTCAGCAGTTGCTCGATTTCTTCCGCCGGCACGCCCGTGCCGTGGTCCTGCACCTCGATAATGACTTTTTTCGTGCCGTGGCTGGTTCGCACGTGGCAGGCGATGTCGATTTCCGTCACGTCGCTGCCCGGCGTCTTGCCATAGCGGCGCGCATTCTCGACCAAGTTGTTCAGCACGCGGCGTAAATCGGTGGGGTTGCCCATCGCATGCGCGCCTTCGGCAATGTCGGCCGTGAGCTTCACGTCCGGCAAGCGCATCGCTTCGCGCGCCATGTCGCTGAGCAAGCCGCTCAGGTCAACATCGGTAAAGCGCGACACTTCCGTCGGCCTGGCGTAATCGAGGAACTGGCCGATGATGGCGTCCATCTGGCCGATATCGGACTGGATGCCGTCGCGCGCCTCGTCCGACAGGTTGGCCATTTCCACTTCCAGCTGCATGCGTGCCAGCGGCGTGCGCAAATCGTGCGAAATGCCGGCCAGGATCACGGCGCGGTCCGATTCCACCTGTTTTAAATCGTCGACCATCTGGTTGAAGCTGCGGTTCGCCTCGATGATTTCGATCGGGCCTTTTTCCGGCAGCGGCGCCGGCTGCTTGCCCTTGGCGATGTCGCGCGCGGCCGCCGTCAGGCGCGCCAGGGGCAGGTTGATCAGGCTGGAAATGATGGCGGCGCCCAGCAAGGACAGCAGCGACACCAGGCTGGCCCAGCCCAGCCACTGGAAGCCCGTCAGGCCGCGCAGGCGCTCGCGGTCCAGCATCAGCCAGTATTCGTCGTCGTCGATCTTGAAGCTGACCCAGAAGCCGGCCACGCCGTTGACGCGCGCGGAAAAGCGCGTGTCCTTGCCCAGCTTGGCTTTCACCTGCGCCTCGATCTCTGGCATCAGGTAATTGTCGGACGGCGGCTCGATGCGGTCGTCCTCTTCCAGCGAGAAGATGCGGATGCCTTCATTGCTGACCAGGTCGAACAGCAGCTCGCGGCGCAGCTCGGGGGCCGAGTGCGTCAGCGCCGCATGCGTGATGGTGACGACGGAAATGATCTGGGCGGAAAGCTGCTGCGCCTGCGGCTCGCGCTGGATGACGGAAATCATGCCGATCCAGGTGATCATGCTGACCGTGGTCAAGGTGCCGAGCAGCAAAAAAGTGCGCCAGAACAGGCCGCTTTTCAGCCGCGCCAGGCTGATATCGGGAACAAGCTTCATCATGCCTCGCCAGCGATCAGCGCGGCTGTCCGTCCGGGATGAAGACGTAGCCCAAACCCCACACGGTCTGGATGAACAGCGGGCTCGACGGATCTGGCTCGATCAGCTTGCGCAGGCGCGAAATTTGCACGTCCAGGCTGCGGTCGAACACTTCGTATTCGCGCCCGCGCGCCAGTTCCATGAGTTTTTCGCGCGACAGCGGCTGGCGTGCATGGCGGGCAAACACTTTCAGGACGGAAAATTCGCCCGTCGTCAGCGGCACCGTTTCGCCACTCTTTTTCAGGGTACGCGTGCCCAGGTCCAGCACGAAGTCGCCGAACTCGAAGGTTTGCGGCGTTTCCGACGGCGCGCCCGGGATTTCATCGGGACCCTTGCGGCGCAGCACGGCGCCGATGCGCGCCACCAGTTCGCGTGGATTGAACGGTTTTGGCAGGTAATCGTCGGCGCCCATTTCCAGGCCGACGATGCGGTCGACGTCCTCGCCCTTGGCCGTCAGCATGATGATCGGCGTCAGGTCGCCAGCGCCGCGCAGGCGGCGGCAGATCGACAAGCCGTCTTCACCGGGCAGCATCAAGTCGAGTACCAGCAGATCGTAGCGCTCGCGCAGCCACAGCTTGTTCATGGCCGTGGCGCTCTCTGCCGTAAAGACATTGAAACCCTGTTCGGTCAGGTAGCGGCGCAGCAGATCGCGCAGGCGCACATCGTCATCCACTACCATGATTTTGGCCTGGTGGCCGTGGATGGATTGCGTTGTGGTATTGCTGCCGGAAGTGGAGGTTGTGGTCATTTAGGGTGTCGTGTTATCTTATATTAGTTGCTATAGTAACGCCTCGCGCGGCGTCGGCAAGGGACTGTGGCGACCCATTACAAACTGTTACAAACTTTACCCATTTGCTCTTACTGCACCGTGTAAAGCATCATACACTGGGGCCACAGTGGAAATCAGCTTTAAGTGTATACGGCATTGCGGAAGAGGAACTCAATGAATATCTTTACTAAAAAAATTCACGCCGCTCCCAGCGCAGCTTTTGCCGCGCGCGCCACTTCGCTTGTCCTGTCTGCGTTTGCCGTGTGCTCTTTGTTGACCGCCAGCCTGGCGCAGGCTCAAAACCAGCCGCCACCACGGCGTGACGAGCAGCAGCAACTGCAGACCCAGCGTTATGAACAGGTACCGCGCAATAATAGCAATGATACGCGAGTGCGCGAACAGCGTGACGCACGCAGTTTCGACACGCGCGCAGAAGAGCAGCGCCGTGCCAGCGAAGGCGCCGATGCATCGCGCCGCACGGGCCGCATGACGCCCGACGAGCGCCGCGACCTGCGCCGCCAGATCAATGAAGTGGGGCAAGACATCTACTCGAATCCGCCGCGCCGCTAGGCACGGCGTACGCAGCATCGGACAGGGCCATCTCGCAAGACATGGCCCTGTTTGCATTTGGCGCCGCGCCAAATTGGGCACGCTGCCGCGCCGCATGATATTGTTCCAGGGCACTGAGGCAATTCTCTATCCTGCGGAGGCAAGTGGTGAGCGACGACGAAACACCGGTTCCGGATGCGGCCGTAGCTGGCGGCTTGCCGCATGGCATGGTGCAGCGCCACGAGGGCGTGTTTCTTGACTTGTCCCTGGCGCCGGCGCAGCTGCGCGCCGCCGTCGAGCAGCTGTTCCAGTCCGGCCAGTTGCTGCTTGGCCTCGATTACGCCCTGTTCCTGCTGACCCTGTTTCATGCGCCCGTGCCGCGCAGCGCGCCCAAGGGCGACGCCTTGCTGCGCATCGCTGCCCGCGTCGCGCCATTCCCGCCACAGCGCCGCTTGCTCTACAAGCAAGTCAAGATCCGCGGCGACAGCGCCGAGTTTTACTTCGAGGCGCTGCCTCTCGATGAGGATGGCCAGGTGCCGGCGCGCCGCGAGCTGGACGAACTGGTGGCCGACCTGTGGGGCAAGGGCGTGCGCTACGGCATCGACAGCGCGGCCGTGCGCGCACTGCTCGACGCCGGCAAGGCCGAGCGCATCACGGTGGCGCGCGCGCTGGGGCCGCAGCCTGGGCGCGACGCGCAGCTGGTCGAGGTATCGCAAGGCATACACCGCGACGATGCGCCCCGCGAGCGCCCCGACGGCCGGCTCGACCTGCTCAGCTTCAAGAACCGCTTCCCGCAAGTCAAAAAACACGTGCGCCTGCTGCGTAAGCTGCCGGCTGCCCCCGGCTTGCCCGGCTACGACCTGGCCGGCAACGTGCTGGCGCCGCCGGCGCCGCTGGACCTGGACCTGGCAACGGTGGCCGGTGCCGGCACGCTGGTCGAGCACTTCAGCGATGGCGACTTTATCGTCGCCACACTCGATGGCTATGTGAATGTCGATGAACACGGCAAGATATCGGTCGAAAACAAAATCGTCAGCCGCGAAGGCGTCAGCAGCCGCACTACGGGCAACCTGACCCTGCGCGCCGCGTACGAGGAATATGGCGAAGTGCAGGAGCAGCGCTCGGTCGACGGCAGCGACATCACCATCCATGGCGACGTGTACGGCCATCTGCACTCGCACGGCGGGCTGATCTTGCTACACAGCAACCTGGTGGGCGGCACGGCCTTCAACGAGCATGGCGACGTGCGCATCGAGGGCGTGGCGTCCGGTTCCGTGGTGCAGGCGCTGAAGGGCGAGGTGCACCTGCTGCGCGCGGAAAGCTGCGTCATCGCCGGCACGCGCGTGGTGATCGACCATGCCAGCAATTGCGAAATCATCGCCGACGACGTCGTCATCGAACTGGCCGAAGGCTGCGCGGTGGCCGCACGCACCATCCGCATCGGCAGCGCCGGGCCGCGCAAGCAGGTCGAGATGCTGCTGTTCCCGCTGGTGCCCGACTTGGGCGCGCTGGAGCAAAAGATCACCGACAGCCTGGCGAAGGCGGCGCAATATGCGCAGGTGCAGCACAAGCGGCAGCAGGAAATCGACGCCATCGCGCAATTGACCGAGGTGCGCAGCTATCTGGCCCTGGTGGGCCAGCTGCGGCGCGGCGAATTGCAGCTGCAGCAGGCGCAGCAGGTGCAGTACGACAAGCTGGCGGCGCGCATCGCCCCCGTGCTGAAGGAAGTGGCGCAGCTGCGGCTGGAAGTAAAACAATCGGAAATTTCCCAGGCGCTGATGCGCACGCTGGTAGAACAGCTGCGCCAGGAGCGGCAGGCGACGGCCGGCCAGTCGCGCTGCACCCTGGGCCTGGTCGATGGCGAGACGACAGTGCGCGCCATGGTCGTGCCGCGCGGCCCGGCCAAGGTCTACGACCGGCCGCCGAAAGAGATCAAGGCGCTCTTGCGCAGCGCCACGCCGCCCACGCAGCTGGTGTTTGCCGACAGCAGCGGCGCGCTGGAGTGGACGTATGCGCCGCCGCCATCCATTTAATCGGTGACCTTGCCACGTGATTGCTTGAGTACGCTATGCGTGCTCTTGCTGTCGAGGCGGCGCCGCTGCGAGCTGCGCGTGGGCTTGGTGGCGCGGCGCACGGCGGGTAGGAAGGTCACGCTGTCGATGATTTCCTGCAAGCGCCGCAAGGCTTCTTCCTTGTTCTGCTCCTGGCTGCGCGATTGCTGCGCCTTGAGCACCAGCACGCCATCCTTGCTGATGCGGCTGTCGCGCAGGGCCAGCAGGCGCTCCTTGTAGGCTTCTGGCAGCGACGAGGCGGCGATGGGAAAGCGTAAATGGATGGCGCTGGAGACCTTGTTGACATTCTGCCCGCCCGGCCCTTGGGCGCGGATGGCGGAGAATTCAACTTCAGCGGGATTGACGAGGTGTTGCATGGCCTGCCTGTGGAAAAACAATGCTGGTATTGTAAGGCAAGACGCGCGCCCGCATCCGCAGCGCCAGTCCCATGCAGGCGGCATGACAAAAAAAAGACGGCTCGTGTGAGCCGTCTCTAGTCAGTATGTCTCTGGTCAGTATTTAAGAAGCAATTTTTTCAAGCTGATCCTGCAAATCCAGCCATTCCGCTTCCAGCTGCGCCAGGTCCTTGGTGAAGAAGGTCTGGTCGGCCAGCAACTGTTTCAGCTTGGCCTTGTTGGCGGCGTCGTAGATGGTCGGCTCGCCCAGTTTGGCTTCCGTTTCCGCCTTTTGCGCATTGCGCTTGGCGATCTGCTCTTCCTGGCGCTTGATCTTGTTTTCGATCGGCTTGCGCAAGGCGGCCGCCTTCTGGCGGTCTTCCGCTTCCTGGCGCTTGTCGCGCACCGGCGCGGCAGGGGCAGCAACCGCAGCTGCTACCGGCGAGACCACGGGGAAATCGGTCTTGTTGGCCTTGCCGGCCGCTGGCAGCACGTCGGTGCCCTTGCCCAGCTTGGTCTTGAACAGCCAATCCTTGTAGTCGTCCAGGTCGCCGTCGAACGGCTGCAGCTTGCCGTCGGCAACGATGATGAATTCGTCGGTGGTGGCGCGCAGCAAGTGGCGATCATGGGAGACGACGACTAGCGTGCCTTCGAACTGGGCCAGGGCTTCCGTCAGCGCTTCGCGCGTTTCCAGATCCAGATGGTTGGTCGGTTCATCGAGCAGCAGCAAGTTCGGCCGTTGCCAGACGATCAGGGCCAGCGCCAGGCGTGCCTTTTCGCCGCCCGAGAAGGGCGCGATCGAGGCGGTAACCATGTTGCCCGGGAAGTTGAAGCCGCCCAGGAAGTTGCGCAGCTCCTGTTCGCGCACGTTCGGCGCGATTTTGGCCAGATGCCACAGCGGCGACTCGTCATGGCGCAGCATTTCCACCTGGTGCTGGGCGAAGTAGCCGATGTTGAGGCCCTTGCCCATGGTGGCGTCGCCCGTCAGCGGCATCAGCTCGCCGGCGATGGTCTTGATCAGGGTCGACTTGCCGGCGCCATTCTGGCCCAACAGGCCAATGCGCTGGCCGATCTGCAGCGAGAACTTGATGCCGTTGACGATGGTCTTGTGGGTAATTTCGCCGGTGGCTTCGTTTTCGATCTTGTAGCCCGCGTCGACGTCTTCCATCACCATCAGCGGGTTTGGCGCCGACAGCGGCTCGCGGAATTCGAACGAGAACTCGGCCGCTGCGCGCAGCGGCGCCAGTTCTTCCATCTTCGCCAGCGCCTTCATGCGGCTTTGCGCCTGGCGGGCCTTCGAGGCTTGCGCCTTGAAGCGGTTGACGAAGGACTCCAGATGGGCGCGCTTGCGCTGTTGCTTTTCCAGCGCACCGGCGGCCAGGATCATCTGCGCGGCGCGTTGGCGCTCGAAGCTCGAATAGTTGCCCGAGTAGCGCTTCAGCTTGCGCTCGTCAATGTGCACGACCACGTTGACCACTTCATCGAGGAAGTCGCGGTCATGGGAAATGATCAGCAAGGTGCCGGCGTAGCGTTTCAGCCAGTCTTCCAGCCAGATGATGGCGTCCAGATCCAAGTGATTGGTTGGTTCATCGAGCAGCAGCAGGTCGGACGGGCACATCAGCGCTTGCGCCAGGTTCAAGCGCATGCGCCAGCCGCCGGAGAAACTGGCCACCGGTTGCTGCATCTGATCGAGCGTAAAGCCCAGGCCCAGCAGCAATTGCTCGCCGCGCGACTGCACGGTGTAGGCGTCGGCATCGGCCAGCGCGCTATACATGTTGCCGATGGCGATGCCGTTTTCCGTGGTTTCTGGTTGCGATTCGAGATGCGCCAGTTCGGCTTCCAGTTTGCGCAAGGTGATGTCGCCATCGATGGCGTAGTCGAGCGCGGCACGGTCCAGCGGCGGCGTTTCCTGCGCCACGTAAGCCACGCGCCACTTGGCCGGGAAATCGATCTCGCCCTGGTCTGGGTGCAATTCGCCGCGCATCATGGCGAACAGGCTCGATTTGCCCGCGCCATTGGCGCCGATCAGGCCGATCTTGTCGCCCGGGTTGAGGGTGACGTCGACTTGTTCGAGCAACGGTTTGATGCCGCGCATCAGGCTTACTTGTAGGAAACGTATCATTTTTTTCTTTGTGTTGTAAATTAAGGCGCTGCGCCGCTTACGCCAGCTTCAACTGTTCGGCTGTCAGCAGGAACACCATGTCGTCGCCGGCGCTCGTCGTCAGCCAGGTCAGGCCCAGCTCGCCGAAGGCCGCTTCTGCGTATTCGCGTTCGTTGCCGATTTCTATCATCAGGATGCCGTCGTCGGTCAGGCGCTCGGCTGCACCGGCGATAATCTTGCGCACCAGGTCCATGCCATCGCTGCCGCCATCGAGGGCGATTTGCGGTTCGGCCAGGTATTCCTGGGGCAGGGCGCCCATCGACGCGGAATTCACGTACGGCGGGTTGCTGATGATCAAGTCGTATTTCTTGGCCGGCACGTTCGCATACAGGTCGGACTCGATCAGATTCACGCGCGATTGCAGTTTATACGTGTCCACGTTGCGCTTGGCCACGGCCAGCGCGTCGGCGGAAATATCCACCGCGTCCACCGTGGCGTTCGGGAAGGCGTCGGCCATCATGATAGCCAGGCAACCCGAGCCGGTGCACAGTTCCAGGATGTTTTCCACGGCGTCCGGTTCCTGCACCCATGGCGAGAAGTATTCCGGGATCAGTTCGGCGATGAAGGAACGGGGCACGATCACGCGCTCGTCGACGTAGAAGTTATACGTGCCCAGCCAGGCTTCCCTGGTGATGTAGGCGGCCGGCACGCGGTCGATGCTGCGGCGGTCGATGACGTTCATCACGCTGGCCACTTCCGACGGCAGCAGTTTGGCGTCGAGGAAGGGCTCCAGGCGGTCGAGCGGCAACTTCAAGGTGTGCAGGATCAGATAGGCTGCTTCGTCGAACGCTTCGGCGCTGCCGTGGCCGAAAAACAGCTTGGCGGTATTGAAACGGGTGACGGCGTAGCGCAGCAGGTCGCGTGGCGTGGAAAACGGGTTCGGGGTCATGGCATTCTCGAAAAGACGGTGTTCTGGCCCGCCGTGACGGGCCTCGGTATTCATTCAGGCGGGCAGCAAATGCTCCAGCGTACGCCGGTAAATATTTTTCAGGGGATCGATGTGGCACAGTTCGATGTGCTCGTCGATCTTGTGAATACTTGCATTGGGCGGCCCGAATTCTATCACTTGGGGGCAGATCTGCGCGATAAACCGGCCATCCGAGGTGCCGCCCGTGGTCGACAGCTGCGTCGTGATGCCCGTTTCCTGCTCGATCGCGGCGGACAAGGCATCGGACAGGGTGCCGCGCGGCGTGAGGAAGGGCTGGCCGCTCAGGGTCCATTGCAAGTCGTACTGCAAGTCATGCCGGTCGAGGATGGCGTGGACCCGTTGCTGCAGGTTTTCCGCCGTGCTGGCCGTGGAAAAGCGGAAATTGAAGTCGATCACCATGTCGCCCGGAATCACATTGTTGGCGCCCGTGCCCGCATTAATGTTCGACATTTGCCAGGAAGTGGGCAGGTAATATTCGTTGCCTGCATCCCACTTTTCCTCGACCAGGTCGGCCAGCGCCTGCGCCGCTTCGTGGATGGGGTTTTTTGCCAGTTGCGGGTAGGCAATATGACCTTGCACGCCCTTGATCGTCAAGCGGCCCGAGAGCGAACCGCGGCGGCCGTTCTTGATCATGTCGCCCAGTTGCGCGCTGGAGGTCGGTTCGCCCACCAGGCAATAGTCGATCTGCTCGCCGCGCGCCTTGAGCCTGTCGCACACGATGACGGTGCCATCCGTGGCGGGGCCTTCCTCGTCGCTGGTGATCAGGAAGGCAATCGACCCGGAGTGCTCGGGCGTGGCGGCGATAAATTCTTCACAAGCAACTACCATGGCGGCAATCGAGGTCTTCATGTCGGCCGCGCCACGCCCGTACAGCTTGCCGTCGCGGTGCGTGGGAATGAAGGGCTGCGAGCGCCATTGCTCGACGGGACCGGTGGGCACCACGTCCGTATGGCCGGCAAAGACGAACACGGGCGAGGCCGTGCCACGGCGCGCCCATAAATTGGTGACGTCGTTCGACAGGATCGTCTCGCAGACAAAGCCCAGCGGCGTGAGGATGTCGATCAAATGCTGCTGGCAGCCCTTGTCGTCGGGCGTGACCGAGGACAGGGCGATCAGTTTTTCGGTCAGGGCGAGGGTCTTGGAGGTGGTCATGAGTAAGGTCGTGCCGGCAACATCGTTCCGGTGGTCAACTAAATAGTGTCAGCGAGAAAATGGCCTTGTACTGCGCGTCCGAAAACGCCACGCTGAACTGGCCATCCTTGTCCAGCACGGGGCGCTTGATGATGGACGGGTTTTCCAGCATCAGGGCCAAAGCGCTGGCGGCGTCAGTAATGGACGCCTTGCGCTCGTCGGACAGGGCGCGCCAGGTCGTGCCTTTCTTGTTGACCAGCACATCCCACGGCAATTGCTGCAGCCAGGCGTCGACGGTGGCGCGTTCCAGGCCCTGCTTCTTGAAGTCATGGAAGGTGAAGTCGAGTTGCTGCGCGGCCAGCCAGGTGCGGGCTTTTTTGACGGTATCGCAGTTGGGGATACCGTAGAGTGTGATGGTCATAGTGGGTCAGGCTAACGGAGAATGAATGCGGCATGCTTGATTGCCGCGCTTGCGCCAAGGCAAAACGCGATGTTAGCCGCCATTATACAGTTGATACGCCACGATGCGGCGGTGCAGCACGGCCGCCCTAGACGGGCCGAGGCGCCGCCTTGCCCGTTTCCAGCGGACCGAAATGCAAGCCCAGGCGCAGCGCCAGGGCGCGCAGGGCGCCGCTTTCCTGCAGGTGCAGGGCTAGCGCGATGTGGCCGTCGGGGCGCACCAGATAGGCGCAATCGCGGCCCAGTCCCGCCAGCTTGGCGGCGACATTGAACGTGTAGCAATGCACGCTCAGCTTCAGCACGCGCGCCTCGGCCAGCAGTTCGGGCGCCGCTTCGCCATAGATGTGCAATTGCCAATCCATGCTGCGCAGGGCCGTAAAATTGTCTTGCGTGCCGTCCGAGAACCAGGGCAGGCGGTCGCCGCCGCGCAAGTTTTCCGCGTAGCCTGCCGAGAGAGCGCTGTCTTCATACTTGATCTGGATTTGCGACACCGTCTGGAACAGCAAACGGCGCGCGCGTTCGAAGCCGGAGAGGAAAGGCAGCGCATGCGGCACCAGCCAGCGGCGCAGGAATTGCCCGGCCATGCCTTGCGCGACGATGGCCTGGAAGGCGCGGTCGGTGGTGGCGACGAGCTTGCGGGCAAACACGATGCGCTCGCTTTCATAGGTGTCGAGCAGGGCGTCATTGCTCTGTCCGCGCAGTTTTTGCGCCAGTTTCCAGGCCAGGTTGACGGCGTCGCCCAGGCCCGTGTTCATGCCCTGGCCGCCCACGGGGCTGTGCAGATGGGCCGCGTCGCCAAGGATGAAGCAGCGCCGCTCGCGAAATTGCCCTGCCACCCGGTGCTGCACCGTATAGGTGGAAAACCAGTTCACGTGTTCGACCTTGACGTTCAGCAAGGTTTCCACGTCGCCGCGCACATCGTCGAAGGTGGGCGCAGGAGCGCCTTCGGGGCGATCGGGCAGGATGCCGATCAAGCGCTGCATGCCGCTGGTGCGTACCGGCAACATCAAGGCAAAGGAGTTCGCCCCCAAGTGGGCGTGCAAGTCGGTATTGCTGCCCGCCACCCTGGCGTCGGCCACGTAATACAGGTGATCGTAGGTGCCGCCGGAAAAGTCAAATTGTGCAATCTTGCGCACCGTGCTGCGGGCACCGTCGCAGCCGCAAATGTAATCAAACGTGCAATATTGACGTTCGCCATCTTTGAGCAGGATGGCTTGCACTTCGCTATCGTCTTGCGTCCACAGGTCTAGCGTGACATTCCATTCCACGTGCACGCCGGCTCCGGCCAGCTTGCTGACGAGGAAGCGTTCATGCTCGTCTTGCGGCAGGCTCAGCACGAAAGGATAGGGGCTCAGGCCTTCACCGATCTCGCCCAGCGCCAGTTTCACCAATTCCTCGCCGCCTTCGTGGATATGCATGGCGTTGATCTTGATGCCCAGGCTGACCAGCTCGTCGGCAAAGCCCAGCTGCTGGTAAAACTCCAGCGTGCGCGCATGCACGGCCATGGCCCGCGACGCCTGCCCGGGGCCGCTGTTCTTGTCGATGATGCGGCAATCGACGCCATGGCGCGCCAGGCGCAAGGCAAGCATGAGGCCGGTAGGACCGGCGCCGACGATCAATACGGGGGGAGTATTCATGCCATCCAGTATAGGACAGGATGCGTCATGGCTGCAGGATGATTGAGTGTGTTTTGGAAATGAAAATGTCCCGCCAGGGCGGGACATTCAGGGTACTCAGTACGTTTTACAGCGCAGTGATCAAATGCCGCGCAGCAACTCGTTGATACCGGTCTTGGCGCGGGTTTTTGCATCCACGCGTTTGACGATCACGGCGCAGTACAGCGAGTACTTGCCGTCTTCCGAAGGCAGGTTGCCCGAGACCACGACGGAGCCGGATGGCACGCGGCCATACGTCACTTCGCCGGTGGCGCGGTCGTAGATCTTGGTCGATTGGCCGATGTAGACGCCCATCGAGATGACCGAGTTTTCTTCGACGATCACGCCTTCGACGATTTCCGAACGGGCGCCGATGAAGCAGTTGTCTTCGATGATGGTCGGGTTCGCTTGCATAGGCTCCAGTACGCCGCCGATGCCGACGCCGCCGGACAGGTGGACGTTCTTGCCGATTTGCGCGCAGGAACCAACGGTGGCCCAGGTGTCGACCATGGCGCCTTCATCGACGTAGGCGCCGATGTTGACGTAGGACGGCATCAGCACGACGTTCTTGGCGATGAAGGAACCACGGCGGGCGACGGCAGGTGGTACCACGCGGAAACCGCCCTTGGCGAAGTCTTCCGGCGTGTAGTTGGCGAACTTGGTCGGCACCTTGTCGTAGAACTGCATCGTGCCATCCGATGGCATGACGACGTTGTTTTCCAGGCGGAACGACAGCAGCACGGCTTTCTTGACCCACTGGTTGACGACCCAGTCGCCCGTGGTTTTTTCCGCCACGCGGATGCTGCCGTTGTCCAGGCCGTTGATGACGTGGCCGACGGCGTCGCGCAGTTCGGCGGTGCCGTTGCCCGGATTGATCTCGGCGCGGTTTTCCCAGGCCAGGTCGATGATGTTTTGCAGTTGTTGGCTCATGATGGTGTCTTGTTTAGTTGGTTGATGCGGATGCGGAAAGCTGCTGGCAGAATTTTACTATGCGCAGTGCGGCTTCCAGCCCTTCGGCCGTTTCGGCCACCAGGGCCATGCGGATGCGGTTGCGGCCCGGATTGATGCCGTGCGCGTCGCGCGCCAGGTAGCTGCCAGGCAATACCGTGACATTATATTCGGCGTACAGGCGTTGCGCGAATTGCGTGTCGGACAGGCCCGTGCGGCTGACGTCGGCCCACAGGTAGAAGCCGGCGTCCGGCAATTGCACGTCCATCACCGTTTGCAGCAGCGGCGTGATGGCGTCGAACTTGGCGCGGTATTTGGCGCGATTTTCCTCGACATGGGTTTCGTCGTTCCAGGCCGCGACGGAGGCCGCCTGCACGGCAGGGCTCATGGCGCCGCCGTGGTAGGTTCGGTAAAGCAGGAATTTTTTCAACACTTCGGCGTCGCCAGCGACGAAACCCGAGCGCATGCCCGGCACGTTGGAGCGCTTCGACAGGCTGGAAAATACCACCAGGCGCGCATACGGGCGTTCGATACTGGACAGGCCCAGCATGTGCGCCGCCTGCAGCGCGCCCAGCGGGGCCGTGTCGCCGTGGTAGATCTCGGAATAGCATTCGTCGGCGGCGATGACGAAGTCATAACGCTCGGACAGGGCGAACAGATGTTCCCAGTCCGTCAGGGTCAAGACGGCGCCCGTCGGGTTGCCCGGCGAACACAGGAACAGCAGCTTGACTTTTTCCCACACGGACGCGGACACGCTGTCGTAGTCGCAGCCGAAATTGCGCGCCGGGTCGGAATTGACGAAATACGGTTCGGCGCCGGCCAGGTAGGCCGCGCCTTCGTAAATCTGATAAAACGGATTCGGGCTGATCACCAGCGAACCGGCCGATGGATCGATTACCGTTTGCGCCAGCGCAAACAAGGCTTCGCGCGAGCCATTCACGGGCAGGATTTGCGTGGCAGGATTGAGCCTGGGGATGCCATAGCGGCGCTCCAGCCAGCCAGCGATGGCGCCGCGCAAGGCTTCCGAGCCGATGGTGGTCGGATAGCTGGCCAGGCCGTGGATATTGTCGACCAGCGCTTGCTCGATAAAAGCCGGCGTCGGGTGCTTGGGTTCGCCCATGCCCAGGCTGATGGGCGCATAGTCGGGATTGACCGTCACGCCGGCAAACAGCTGGCGCAGCTTTTCAAATGGATATGGTTGCAGTTTAGCAAGAAGTGGATTCACGGAGCGGACCAGGGCAAGAGTGGGATGATGGTGTGGCTGAAAGCATGTCGCGGCAAAATGGCTGCCGATGTATGGATGCCGATGTCGCACTAAGGCATTCCAGCATGCCATTATAGCCGTCCCCGTGCGCGGGCTGTGCACGCGGGATACAAGCAGGACACAAGCGCGATGCTGTTGGGCGGCACGGCCTGCCGCACGGGGAGTGCCGCGCCATGGCGCGGCAAGGTAAAATACGTTATGTCTACCTTACTTCCCACCCTACTTGCCATTGAAACGTCGTCCGAGCTCGCGTCCTGCGCCTTGCTGCGCGGCGATGCCGTCCTTTCCCGTGCTTCCTCGGGCGTGCGTACCCATTCCCAGTCCATCTTGCCGATGGTGCAGGAATTGCTGGCCGAAGCGGGCGTGACCCTGGCCGACGTTGACGCCATCGCCTACGGCTCTGGCCCCGGCTCGTTTACGGGCGTGCGCACGGCGTGCGGCATCGCGCAAGGACTGGCCTACGGCGCCAACCTGCCCGTCGTGCCCGTCGTCACCCTGGACGCCATGGCGCTGGCTTGCCACCAGGCGCACGGCGCGCAGCGCATCCTGGCCGTGCTCGATGCCCGCATGAGCGAAGTGTACTGGGCGCAATATGATTACCAGGAGGGCTTGCAGGCCCACTCGCCGCCAGCCTTGAGCGCGCCTGCCGGCGTGGCGCCGCAAGGCGACGTCGTGGGCTGCGGCAACGGCTTTGCCGCCTATGCCGAAGCGCTGGCCGGCCTGCCTTGCGCCGCCAATGCCGATGCCGCCATCATGCCGCACGCCGTGCAAGTGGCGCAGCTGGCGCGCATCGCCTTTGCCGCCGGCAACTTTGTGAAGGCGGCCGATGCGCAGCCTTTGTATTTGCGCAACAAGATCGCCTACACCAGTGCCGAGCGCCTGGACATGCAGGCTGCCAAGGCTGCTGCGGAGGCGGCACAATGATGCAGTTGGGCAAGGACCAGGATCAGGATAAGGACGAGAGCAGTGCTGCAGGCTGGGACTTGCTGCGCCTCGACTATCAGCCGATGGTCGAAGCCGACCTGGCCGAAGTGCTGGCGCTGGAGCAGCGCGTGTATCCGCATCCCTGGACGCACGGCAATTTTGTCGATTCGCTCGGCAGCGGCTATCCGGCCTGGGTGCTGCGCGACGTGGATGGCACCTTGCTCGGCTATTTCCTGCTGATGCTGGTCGTCGATGAGGCGCATTTGCTCAACGTGGCCGTCGACGGCGCCATCCAGGGCCAAGGCCTGGGCCGTTTCCTGCTGGATCAGTCCTGCGCCTGCGCGCGCCGGCTGGGCATGGAATCGATGCTGCTGGAAGTGCGCCCGTCGAACGTGCGCGCACTCGGCATTTACCAGTGCTATGGATTTGAACAGATCGGCCGGCGCAAGGGATACTATCCGGCCAGCAACTCGCAACGTGAGGACGCCATCGTGATGCGTTATACCTTATGAGCCGCAGCGCCGTCTTTCTCGATGAAATGGGCGTCGGCCCCCTGTGGCGCTTGCGCCAGGGCGCTGCACCCGGGGCCGTCGAAGACATGCCGGTTGACGCCGTGGCGGCCGAGGTGGCTGCACCTGTAACCGAAGTGGTGGCCGAGGCAGCAGTCGTGGAAGTTGCGGCGCCTCTTGCCGCTGCCGTTGCGCCGGTCCCTGCTGCCGCTCCCGACGATACGGCCTGGTTCGACGATGCTCCCCCGCCAGCGCCCGCCAGGCAGCTCAGCGATGCCGATATCGCCGCCCTCGACTGGGATGGCTTGACGGCGGCCGTGGCCAAATGCGCGCGCTGCGAACTGTGCAAGACGCGCAAGGGCGTGGTCATGGGCCGTGGCGACCGCCAAGGCGTCTGGCTGATGCTGGCCAGCAGCCCCTCGCGCGCGGAAGAGCGGGAAGGGCGCGCCTTGCCGGACGAGCAGGGCAAGTTGCTCGACAATATGCTCAAAGCCATCGATGTCGATGCGGGTAGCGACGTGTATATGACGCACTTGCTGAAATGCCGTCCGCTCGACGAAGCTGGCCAGGAACGCTTGCCGACAGACGCCGAGTCCGCTGCCTGCCGTCCGTATTTCGAACGCGAACTGGCCTTGCTGCAGCCGCGCACCATCGTCACCCTGGGGCAGCTGGCCGCCGCAAGCATCTTGCCTGGTGAAAAGCCCGTGCGCGGCAAGGTACGCCAGCTGGGCAAGGCATCCGTCGTCGCCACGTATCATCCGGAAATGCTGCTGCAAGACGAGACGGGCAAGGCCAAGGCGCGTGCCTGGGGCGATCTGTGCCTGGCGAAAAGCACGCATGCCGGCAGTTGATACGGGCGGTGACACTTTCCAGGCCCGCTTCGAGCACCGCTGGGGCCATTTGACGCACCCCCGCGTGCGTGCGCTGGCCTGGCTGCTCGATTCGCCCGACTTGCTGGACCCGGCCAGTGTGCACTGGGGCGGGCGCATCGCCAGCCTGGAGCCGGTCACGCCTTCGGTGGCCGCCTGGCTGGGCGCGCTGCAGCATGATCCATCGCCGCTCGATGTGGCGCTGGGCCCCAAATTCTATTCCCGCCTGGGCCTGTACGCTGAAAAGCTGCTGGCCTTTTATTTTGAGCAGCATGGTTTGCTGCAAGCGCACGGCTTGCAGGTGCAGGCCAACCGCAACGATACGGTGGGCGAGTTCGATTTCCTGCTGAAAAACATGCACGGCGATGGCGATCATCTGCTGCACTGGGAATTCGCCACCAAATTCTATCTGCTCGAAGGCGCGCCCGACCCCGGCATCTTCAATCACTTGATCGGCCCGAACCTGGCCGATACCTTGGGACTGAAGATGCGCAAGATTGTCGACAAGCAACTGGCCCTGGCCCGCCATCCGGCCGCGCAAAGCTTGCTGGCGCAACCGGTGCGCGCGGCGCAGGCGCTGGTCAAGGGCTGGCTGTTTTATGCCATCGGAGCTGCGCCGGGCATGGATGGCATTTCCCAGGAACATGGACACGGCTTCTGGTGCACGCCGGCGCAATTGCCGCAACAGCGCTATGTCGTGCTGCCCCGTTTGCAATGGCTGGCGCCGTACAAGGGCCGCGAGATGGAAGTGTTCGATGCCAGCGCCTTGCGGGCGCAGTTGTTTGATCTGGCGCAACCGGTGCTGGTCGCATCGGTGGACAATATCGCAGGCTGGGAAGTGGAACGCACGCGCGGTTTTATCGTGCCCGATACCTGGACGGAACAAGCGGCCGCGCGCCGGCTGACGGGTGCCTTGCCTGTGTAGCCTGAACTGTTAGTGCTTGTGCTCGCCAATCAAGGATAAATTGTCGTGTTCAGCCTGATTCAGCTTGTGCCGGCGCATGATCATGAACATGGTGCCGGCGACGAACAGGCCGAACAGGGTGATGATAATGTTCAGCGGCAGGTGCAAACGGATCATGATGGAATACACGGCCAGCATGGTGAGGATCGACAGGTTTTCATTGAAGTTCTGTACGGCGATCGAGTGGCCTGCGCTCATCAAGACGTGGCCACGGTGTTGTAGCAAGGCATTCATTGGCACGACGAAGAAGCCTGACAGGGCGCCGATCAGTATCAGCAGCGTGTAGGCGACCCACACGGAGTGCACTTGCGTCATCATCATGACGATCACGCCCATGGCGATGCCCAGCGGAATGACGGTTAGCGATTTGCGCAGGGGAATGAAGCGCGCCGACAGCACGGCGCCGACGGCGACGCCGATGGCGACCACGCCCACCAAGCTGGTCGCCTTGTCGAACGGCATGTTCAACGATTGCTTGGCCCATTCCAGCACGATCAACTGCAAGGTGGCGCCCGCACCCCAGAACAGGGTTGTCACGGCCAGGGTGATCTGGCCCAGCTTGTCTTTCCACAGGATGGAATAGCAATTGGCAAAATCGGAAATGAGTTTGATAGGGTTGCGTTCCTGGTGCGCATACACGCAGCCCGTGTCGGGAATTTTCAGGTTGGCCAGCGTAGCGAGCACATAGATGCCGACCACCACGCACAGGGCCGCTTCCGTCTTGTTGGCGATGCCCGTGTCGATCAGGGGAATGTCGATGGACAGCAGCATGTCGGACACGTGGCCGCTGACGAGCGCGCCGCCCATGACGGTGCCAAGGATGATGGAGGTGACGGTCAAGCCTTCGATCCAGCCATTCGCCGCCACCAGCTTTTCCGGCGGCAGCAATTCCGTCAGGATGCCGTACTTGGCGGGCGAATACACGGCCGCGCCAAAGCCCACGACGGCGTAGGCCAGCAGCGGGTGCACATGGAAAAAAACGAGGGCGCAGCCGAAAATCTTGACCAGGTTGGCGATGAACATGACCTTGCCCTTGGGCAGGGCATCGGCGAAGGCGCCAACGAAAGCGGCCAGCAGCACATAGAACAGCACGAATGACAGTTTCAGCAGCGGCGTGATCCACGCCGGGGATTGCATGGACACCAGTAAGTCGACGGCGACAAAAAAGAGGGCGTTATCTGCCAGCGAGGAAAAGAACTGCGCCGCCATGATGGTATAAAAACCACGATTCATTCTGGAATGCCTGAAATCATATCTGGCTTGCTTTATACCACGAAAAAACGGCAAACCCCAAGTTTGGCCGGGCCTGCTTTGCTTCGGCTTGCCCAAGCCGCAGCGCTAAGTAAAACTTAATTAATCTGCCGTAGAAAAATACCTACACGTGTGATTGTTTCGTAAATGTTGTGCTGCACTTACCATTGCGCCCATCGGGTGCATCGGCGCGTGCACGCCTGCCGGGTCCGCGTCCTGCCCATCCGGTAAAATACGGCTTTCCCACTTGCCGTGAACGAAGCTTATGCCCAGGCCCCTCATCGCCAGCATCCATCTCGATGCCATGCAACATAATCTGGCGCGTGCCCGCGCCTGCGCGCAAGGCGCCAAGGTGTGGGCCGTGGTCAAGGCGAACGCCTATGGCCATGGCCTGGAACGGGCCATGCGGGGCTTTGCCGATGCCGATGGCCTGGCCCTGGTCGAGGTCGATTACGCCGTGCGCCTGCGCGAACTGGGCTGGAGCAAGCCCATCTTGCTGCTGGAAGGTTTTTTTGATGCCAGCGACTTGCCCGTGATGGCTCAGCACGGCTTGAATGGCAGCGTGCACTGCGAGGAACAGATCGCCTTGCTGGAAGCGGCGCACCTGCCCAATACCATCGATGTGCATCTGAAGATGAACACCGGCATGAACCGCCTGGGCTTTACTGCGCAGGCCGTGGCCGCCGCATATGCGCGCCTGCGCGCCATTCCGGCAATCGGCACGATCACCCTGATGACGCATTTCGCCAATGCCGACGAAGCGGCGCCCACCCACTTGCCGCTGGCGCAGCAGATGCTGCGCTTCGAGGCCGGGGTGGCCAGCATCGGCACGCCGCTGCCGCGCAGCCTGTGCAATTCTGCCGGCTTGCTGCTGCACCACTTGAGCAGCGACTGGGTGCGCCCCGGCATCATGCTGTACGGCGGCACGCCCAGCGGCGCCCCGGGTGGCACGTCGGCGCAGGCGTTTGGCTTGCTGCCCACCATGACCTTGCGCAGCAGCATCATCGGCATTCAGGATATCGCGGCCGGCGAAGTGGTCGGTTACGGCAGCCGCTACGAAGCGCTGGGCAACGTCAGGGTGGGCGTGGTGGCGTGCGGCTATGCGGACGGCTACCCGCGCCACGCCCCCGAGGGCACGCCCGTGCTGGTCGATGGCGTGCGCACGGGGCTGATCGGCCGGGTCTCGATGGACATGCTGATGGTGGACTTGACGCACGTGCCTGGGGCCAAGGTCGGCAGCGCTGTCACCTTGTGGGGCCAGGGCATGCCGATCGACGAGGTGGCGCTGGCCGCCGGCACCATCGGCTACGAGCTGATGTGCGCTCTGGCGCCACGCGTGCCGGTGATCGAAGCCTGAAGGTGAGGTAACAGTGACGCCAGCGCGCTGTTTGTATATACTGTGAATCTACTGTATATATAAACAGCATTATCCTTACCCGGACAAAGTACACCATGGCAAAAGTCAAGACCATCTACACCTGCAGCGATTGCGGCGCCATCAGTAATAAATGGATGGGGCAGTGCACGTCGTGCAACCAGTGGAACACCATGGTGGAAACGCTGCCCGAGACGGGGGGCAACAACCGTTATTCGAATCCGCCGCACATGCCGCTGGCGCAGACGGCGCCCGTGCTGTCGCTCGACGATATCGACGCCATCGACGTGCCCCGTTTCGGCACGGGCATCGAGGAATTCGACCGCGTGCTGGGCGGCGGCATGGTGGCCGGCGGCGTGGTGCTGATTGGCGGCGACCCCGGTATCGGCAAGTCGACCCTGCTGCTGCAGGCGCTGGCGAACATGTCGCACCATAAGCGCGTGCTGTATGTGAGCGGCGAGGAATCGGGCGCGCAAATTGCCCTGCGCGCCAAGCGCCTGGTGATCGACGCCAAGGAACTTAAACTGCAGGCCGAGATCCAATTGGAGAAGATCCTCGCCACCCTGGCCGACCTGAAGCCGGAAGTGGTGGTCATCGACTCGATCCAGACCGTGTATTCAGATGCCCTCAGTTCGGCGCCCGGTTCGGTGGCGCAGGTGCGCGAATGCGCGGCGCAGCTCACGCGCGCAGCCAAGCAGACGGGCGTGACCATCATCCTCGTGGGCCACGTGACGAAAGAGGGCGCGCTGGCCGGTCCCCGCGTGCTTGAACACATCGTCGACACGGTGCTGTATTTTGAGGGCGATGCCCATTCCAGCTTCCGCCTGGTGCGCGCCATCAAGAACCGTTTCGGCGCCGTCAATGAACTGGGCGTGTTTGCCATGACCGAAAAGGGCTTGAAGGGCGTGTCGAATCCGTCCGCCCTGTTCCTGTCGCAGCACGACAATCAGGTGCCCGGTTCGTGCGTGATGGTGACGCAGGAAGGCACGCGCCCCTTGCTGGTGGAAATCCAGGCGCTGGTCGACACCAGCCACCTGCCGAACGCGCGGCGTTTGTCGGTCGGGCTGGAGCAAAACCGCCTGGCCATGCTGCTGGCCGTGGCGCACCGCCACGCCGGCATCGCCGCCTTTGACCAGGATGTGTTCATCAATGCCGTCGGTGGCGTGAAGATCACGGAACCGGCAGCCGACCTTGCCGTATTGCTGGCGATTAACTCATCGATGCGCAACAAGCCGCTGCCGCGCGGCCTGGTGGTGTTTGGCGAAGTGGGACTGGCGGGAGAAATCCGTCCCGCGCCACGGGGCCAGGAGCGCTTGCGCGAAGCGGCCAAGCTGGGCTTTACCCTGGCCGTTGTGCCCAAGTCGAACTTGCCGAAGCAAGCCATCGAAGGCCTCAAGGTCATTGGCGTGGAGCGCATCGACGAGGCGTTCAACAAGCTGCGCGACTTCGAGTGATAACACCTGACATAAGCTGCTGCGCATCGCGATTTGCGGTCTGCGATGCTCACTGTGCCTTCGTACAGTGGCGTTTCTCGGCCACAACTCCCTTCCGCTTGCCATGGTTCTGTCAGGCGTCGCAGGCGTTGTAGGTATTGATCTGGCGTAAATGCCAACTTTGAGACAAGTCAAACGAAATTCCTGTTTGCAACTATAATATTTGTCCGATGAATTCGCGCGGCGAATTCGCATCGACAATGCATGGCGAGAGAAGCGGAATATAGTGTCAGTTGAACAAAGGCAGGGCGCACGCAAGATATTGCGTGCCAAGGCAATGTTGGTACTCGATGGGGCGGGCCCCGTGGCGGCGCGCACCCTCGACGTGGGGCCGGGCGGCATGTCGGCCGTGATCGCCGATCCGGTGCCAGCAGGCAAGCAAGGCAAGGTGCTGTTCGAGCTGTTTTATGACGGCGCGGCGCACATCATCGAGGCGCGCACGTCCGTCTCGCACTGTATCTTCAGCAGCGCCGGCTTCAAGGTGGGGCTGGCTTTCATGCAGCTAGATATGGCCGTCAGCAGCGCCATCTCGAAATTCATGCGCTAAGTTAAATGCGCTAGAATGGTGCAAACACGTTTGCACGACGGTAAACATGGTACTGCTCGCTGTTTTGATGTTTTAGCCATGCTGCATAATGATCAATCAGTGGAGACGACGCCGCCGCGCCCTGAGCGCTTGCTGCCTCATCTCTTGTAGACGCAGCGCACGGACAAGCCCGATCCGTGGGCGCACTTTCTCACCGGATGAAAAGCCACCATGTTTAATTCGACCATCAATAGCCTGGCC
This sequence comes from Janthinobacterium woesei, assembly GCF_051380875.1. Classification (NCBI taxonomy): domain Bacteria; kingdom Pseudomonadati; phylum Pseudomonadota; class Betaproteobacteria; order Burkholderiales; family Oxalobacteraceae; genus Janthinobacterium; species Janthinobacterium woesei. Next base: position 228,805 of record NZ_JBNYXW010000010.1, on the reverse strand, counting down.
TATGCCAACACCACGCAGCAGACCACGCAGGGCAATATTTCGGCCGACGTGTATGCCAAGGTCGAGCGCCAGATGCAGTCGCAGAACACGGGTGTGGTCAAGCTCAACGCCAGCCTGGTGCGCGACCAGGCCAAGTTCTCCGGCCTGGGCCAGCTGCAATCGGCGCTGGCAAAGTTCCAGGCCGTGGCCAAGAACATGGCCGGCAGCGGCCTGTCCACGTCTGCCACATCGAGTACCAAGGATGTCGTCAGCGCCACTACCACCGACAAGGCCGCCAGCGGCAGCTACGCGATGAACGTCACGCAGCTGGCGCAAGGGCAGGCCTTGCTCAGCGGGGCGCAGAAGTCGTCGAGCACGGCGATCGGCACGGGCGCGCCAGCCCAGATCAAGATCGAAGTGGGCACGGCCGACGGCAAGCAATTTACGCCCGGCAGCGGCAAGGTCATTTCGCTGACCATCGACAGCAGCAACAATAGCCTCGACGGTATCGCCACCGCGCTGAAGCAGGCAGGCGTCGATGCCAGCGTGGTCAAGGGCACCGATGGTTATACGCTGTCGCTGAACGGCAAGACTGGCGCCGACAGCAGCATGCGCATCAGCGTGACGGGCGACGCCGCCATCAGCAACTTGCTGACGTATGCGCCCGGCTCAAGCAAGGGCATGCAGCAGGCAGCGGCCGCGCAAGACGCGCTCTTGACCATCGATGGCAAGGATGTCAAGAGCGCCACGAATACCCTGGCGACGGCCATCGAAGGCGCCACCGTCGAATTGAAGAGCACGGGCACGACCAATCTCGTCATCGCCAAGGACAGCAGCCAGATCGCCAGCAACGTGGCCAGCTTCGTCACGGCTTACAATGAGCTCAACAGCAAGCTGCAGAGCTTGCAGGACGGCGACTTGAAATACGACACGGCCCTGGGGCAGGTGCGTTCGCAGATGGGGCAAGTGCTGCGCACGGCCAGCACGGGCGTGCCGTCCTCCATACTGGCCAGCGCCGGCGTGACCCTGGGCAAGAGCGGCGAGCTGGTGCTGGACGAAAAAAAACTCAAGGCCGCCATCGATGCCGATCCGGATGCCGTCAGCAAGCTGTTTACGAATAACGGCAAGGGCGTGGCCGACCAGTTCTCCAGCAAGATTGGCACGCTGACGGGCGAAACGAGCATCATCGGCAAGGAAGTGCAATCGGTCGGTAAGGACATCACCACCCTCAGCAACAAGAAAGCCGTGCTGGCCAAGGCGCTGACGGCGCAGGCGCAGGCGCTGGTAAAGGCGTATTCGGCGCAGGAAGAGACGGGAACGAACTCGGCCTTGCCCGGTTATACGGGCAAGAACTCCCTCTTCGACTTCATGGCCTGAAGGCGCGCCGATAAAGCGCCCATGGCTGCGTTGCACCGCCTCGCCCTGAGCGCTGTACCGGTGCCTTTTTAGGCGCGCCCGCCCTGTGCAAAAAACGCCGACGGCGAATTGCCGAAAGTCTTCTTGAACATGGCCGAAAAGGCCGACTGGCTGGCATAGCCCAGTTCTTCGGCCACTTGCCACAGGGGCACGCCGCGCGCGATCATGGGCGCCGCATGCGCCAGGCGCACCTGCTGGCGCCACTGGCCAAAACTCATGCCCAACTCCCGTTCGAATAGCCGCGCCAGGGTCCGCTCCGAGGCGCCGGCCACCTGCGCCCAGTGTTCCAGCGTCAGGTTCGAGCCAGGCTTGTCGATCAGGCTGTCGCACAGGCTCTTCAGCCGCTTGTCGGCAGGCAGGGGAACGCGGATGGGGCGCGTGGCCGAGCGTGTCAATTCATCGAGTATCAGCTCGGCCAGCAGGGCTTCGCGCGCCGGTTCCTGGCCTGGATCGAGTTGCTCCAGCGCCATGATGAGCTGGCGCATCAGGCTTGATACTTCCAGCACCTTGCAGTCACGGCCCGTGAACGGCGCGCGCGCGGCATGGATGCACAGGGGGCGCAAACGGGTTTTTTCCAGTATCGTGACGGCATGCTCCACGTTGGGCGCGATCCAGATGGCGCGCATGGGCGGCAGCACCCAGCTGCTGTTGTTGGCGGTGATGCGCAGCACGCCTTCCAGCGCCATGGTCACCTGGCCCCAGGGGTGGCTGTGCGGCAATAGAAATTCATCGGCTTGCAGGTCGCGCGCGACCATGGTCACGGGAATGCTCGCGCTGGGCGCTTCCCGTGGCGGACACATGCGGGTATGGCGGAAGATCGGTACACCCATCAGCTTGGCCTTAATTCGATAAATTATGTCGTTCTGTCGGAAAACAGGCGATGATATTTTTCATACACTTGAGCTTCACCAGTATAAGACAGGGTATGACATGATAACAACTAACTCCCCCGCGTATCTGCCACCGCAGTTGCCGACTACCCTGCGCAGCGATGCCCGCGTCATCGCCCTGGTGGGCCTGGCACATGGCGTGTCGCATTTCTACCATTTGATCCTGGCGGCCCTGTTCGTCTGGCTGAAACCCGCGTTTGACCTGTCGTATGCGGAACTGGGCTTGCTGATGACGGTGTTTTTCATCATTTCCGGCGTGGGGCAGGCGCTGGCCGGCTTTGTTGTCGACCGCTTCGGCGCGCGTGCCGTCCTGTTCTCGGGCATCTTTCTGTTGGGCATCTCGGCGCTGGCGCTGGCCCATGCCCACAGTTATACGGCGCTGATGCTGGGCGCCATGCTGGCCGGCATGGGCAACAGCGTGTTCCATCCCGCCGATTACACCATCCTTAACCAGCGTGTCTCGGCGGCGCGCGTGGCCTACGGCTTTTCCGTGCATGGCATCAGCGGCAATATCGGCTGGGCCCTGGCGCCCCTGTTCATGACCTGGGTTGCCACCCACTACGATTGGCGCGTGGCCCTGCAGTGCGCGGCCGTGCTGCCCTTCGGCGCGCTGCTGATCCTGTTCCTGAACCGCCATGCCATCCGTCCCGAGCCGCTGAAGCAGGCCGCGCCGGGCGCGCCGGACGGCGGCGAAGGCACGCTGGACTTTTTACGCCTGCCGGCCGTGTGGATGTGTTTTGCCTTCTTCTTCATTACCGCCATTGCCCTGGGCGGTATCCAGAGTTTCGCCAGCGTGGCCCTGGTCAAACTGTATGGCATGAGCCTGGCACTGGCCACCAGCGCCTACACGGCCTACATGCTGGCCTCGGCCGCGGGCATGCTGGCTGGCGGCGTGGTCGGCGCGCGCAGCAAGCAGCCAGACCGCAACGTGGCGATCGCCTTTTCCGCCGCCGCACTGCTGGCCGTGCTGCTGGCGATGGCCGTCGTGCCGGCCTGGGGCGCCGTGGTGCTGATGGGCGCCATCGGCCTGACTTCGGGCGTGGCAGGGCCGTCGCGCGACCTGATGATACGCGCGGCGGCGCCGAAGAATGCCACCGGGCGCGTGTATGGCGTCGTGTATTCGGGCCTCGACAGCGGCCTGGCCGTCGGCCCCCTGTTCTTTGGTGCGCTGATGGATGGCGACCATCCGGCCCTGCTGTTCGTCTTCATCGGCGTGTTCCAGGCGCTGGCGATCGCCACGGCCGTGGGCGTGGGCGGTAAAACGCGTGCCGCAGCGCTGCAAAAGGCATAGAATCGTTGCCATTTGATACTATTTATTCATTTCCTGGAGCGAGCATGACTTTTGCCACCACCGATCTGTGCGACAACCATGCGTCCATGCTGGACGCTGGCACCCTGGCAGTGTTGCCGCCCGTCTACCGCGCCTTTGGCCAGCGCGTGCGTTTCAGCGGCCCAGCCACCACCTTGCAAGTGTTTGAAGACAACGCCCTGGTGCGCAGCACCCTGGAAACGCCGGGCCAGGGCCATGTGCTGGTGATCGACGGCGGCGGTAGCCTGCGCCGCGCACTGGTGGGCGGCCAGCTGGGCGTGCTGGCTGAAAGCAATGGCTGGTCCGGCATCGTGGTCCACGGCTGCATCCGCGATAGCGAGGAAATCAATGTTTGCCACATCGGCGTGCGCGCCCTGGCCACGCATCCGCGCAAGAGCAACAAGGAGGGCACGGGCCAGCGCGACGTGCGCGTGGAAATCAGCGGCGTGGCCGTACAGCCGGGCGACTGGGTGTATGCCGATGCGGACGGCATCCTGGTGGCGGGCCGGGAACTCGATTAAGGCCATCACCTTTCTTTTCTGAACGCGCCGTCCGGCGCGTTTTTTTGGAAGATGACAATTCCGGGGCCGCCGGAGGGTTGCATAAAAAAGGCAGTGCTGGAAAGCGGGAAAGTGGGCAGGGGAGCGGCATCCTCGTTCAGTGGAAACCACGGCACGCCCTGGCCGCCGTGGTTTTTTATGGCAGGTTCTGCCACAGAAAGTCGTTACATATTGTCCATGTTAAATATTTTTTTAGAAAGTTCTTTGCGTTTCATTGAGGCTGCTATATGATTCATTTAAGGTAACTTTGATGCTAACAAGACAAGGAAGACAAAACATGAAAACCACCACCACCACCATCGCCGCCGTCCTTGCCCTGTTGGCTGCAGGCAGCGCCAGCGCCAGCCCCGTCAACCTGATCACGAATGGTGACTTCGAGTCCATCGCAGCGGGTTCCACGTTTGCCAGCGGCTATCAAGTCGTCAATGGCGGTTCGCCGGACATCACGGGCTGGACTGTGGGTGCCACCTCGGTCGACCTGATCCGCAATGCCTACAACGCCATCGATGGCTACAGCATCGACATGCTGGGCACGCCAGGTCCTGGTTCCTTGTCACAAAGTTTCAATGTCGTTGCCGGCCACACCTACAATTTGAGTTTTGACATGGCGCGCAATTCGAACGCTCCGGCTGGCCAGGGCGTGGCAGTCAACTTTGGTGGCGTGCTAGGTGATTTCTACTCGACGGATGCCGCCTCGAACACCTTGTATGGCCACACCCTGAGCTTCACGGCCGCCTCCACCGGCCTGGCGAGCCTGTCGTTTGTCAGCGCCGCCAAGGTCGGCACGCCGTATGATAATTATTCGGGCGCCGTGATCGATAACGTGGCCGTGATGGCTGCCGTGCCGGAGCCGGAAACCTACGCCATGCTGTTAGCTGGCCTGGGCCTGATGGGTTTCATGCGCCGCCGCAAGGCCGCCAAGTAAACCAGCTTCTGTCCCACCTCAAAACCGCCTGCTGCCATGCACAGGCGGTTTTTTTCATGTCAGGGGTCTTGCGCGTAGGCATCAATGTTGACGAAAAGCGGTCGATTTCAGGCTGCGCCGCCCCATATTTCTGGCAACTCTGGCAACTCTGGCAGCCGAAATGCGCGGGCTTCTTGCCCAGCTTGGCCAGGAAATCGCCGCACGCCAGTTCTGCGCCCTGCGCAGTACCCATGCCCAGCACCCATGCCCACCAGCAACGGCCATGACGGCAGCTTATTTGTCCGCATAATCGTCCACATCATTGTCCACATCGCCCCCCCCGCAACGGTCGCGCCATCGCCCTCCGCTCCAGCCGCCGCGCCAGTCCGCGATGCGGAGGGTACGCGGGCAGGGCACCCGCACGAATCGTTGTTGAGATGACGATAACGAAATGCAATAATGCGCGTGTATGCCGCCCAGCAATGGACGGCAATGAAACACTCTAAAGGAATGACGATGCAGCACGATGCCGCTGGAAAAAACATGGCTTTGCTCGATCCGGTGGTGGCGCCGCGCATTGCGGCGACGCGCCTGGTGACGGGCCTGCTGCAGGGCTTGCTGCTGTACTGGCTGTACAGCTCGGCGCAAGACAAGGTTTGGCCCGCCACGGAAGCGTACCTGCTGGGTCCCCTGATGCTGATCAGCTTGCTGTTGCCCATCTTGCTCGTGTCCAGCCTGGGCCACATGCCGCTCAGGCGCATCGCGCTGTGGATGGCGGGTGCGGCTGCCGTGATGGCCGTGCTGGCCTGGCACGACGTGGCGCGCGGCGCCGAACACGTGATCTGGGGTAACTATAAACCCGGTGCGCCCCTGCGCGTCATTTCGGCCCAGCTGTTCGGTTTCAGCGTGGTGGGCTTGTATATCGCCCACGCGCTGGTGCTGGCCAGCGCCCAGGATGGCCAGCGCATCGCCCGCTACCCCACGTATTTTGAAATCGCCTGGAAGCTGGGCATCCAGCTGCTGTTTTCCCTGCTGTTCGTGCTGGGCCTGTGGCTGGTGCTGTGGCTGGGCGGGCAACTGTTCTTGCTGATCAAGCTGACCTTTTTGAAAAAACTGCTGAGCCAGGCCTGGTTCGTGATTCCCGTCATTTGCTTCGCGTTCTCGTTTGCCATCCACATTACCGACGTGCGCCCGTCCATCGTGCGCGGCATCCGCACCCTGCTGCTGGTGCTGCTGTCGTGGCTGATGCCGATCGCCGCCGTGCTGGTTTCTGGTTTCCTGTTGACCCTGCCTTTCATCGGCTTCGAGCGGCTGTGGGCCACGCGCCATGCCGCTTCCGTGCTGCTGGGCATGGCCGGCGTGCTGGTGGTGCTGATCAATGCCGCCTTCCAGAATGGCGAAGTGGGCCATGGCGTGGCGCGCGGCATCCGCCTGGGCACGCGCCTGGCCTGTTTGCTGCTGCCGTGGGTAGTGGGCATCGCCATTTATGCGCTGACCCTGCGCGTGATGTCGCATGGCTGGACGGCCGACCGCCTGATCGCTGCCGCCTGCCTCTTGATCGCCACTTGCTACGCCGTCGGCTATGCCTGGGCGGCTGGCAAGTATGGCGACTGGCTGCACCTGATCGCCAACGTCAATGTGGCTACCGCCTTTGTCACCTTGCTGGTGCTGTTGGCGCTGTTTTCGCCGCTGGCGGACCCGGCGCGCATCTCCGTGGCCAGCCAGATGGCGCGCCTGGACGGCGGCAAGGTCAGCGTGGACAAGTTCGATTTCGAATATTTGCGCTTCGAGGGCGCCCGCTACGGCCAGGCGGCCCTGCAGGAATTAGCCAAGCGCACGACGGGGCCGGACGCTGCCGTTGTGCGTGCCCGCGCCACGGCCATGCTCAAGCGCCAGAACCGCCTCGACGAGACGGGCGCGCTGAGCGACGTATCGATCAACCTGACCCTGCGCCCGGCGACGGCGAAATTGCCGGACAGCTTTGTGCGCCAGGACTGGACGCAGGTTGGGCCGGCCTGGCGCCTGCCCGCCTGCTTGAAGCGGGCAGGGCAGCAGTGCGACGCGTATCTGCTCGATTTCGATGGCGATGGCAAGCAGGAAGTATTGCTGATCAGTAGCGATCCGCGCGCCACCTCCGTCTTGCTGGCGGAAAAGGCCGGCGGCAGCTGGTATGCGCGGGGGCAAATCCCCACCGATGCCCTGCGCTGCAAGCCGCTGCGCGAGAAGCTGCAGGCAGGGCAGTTCCAGCTGGTGCCGCCGAAAGTGCGCGAACTGGAAGTGGACGGCCAGCGCGTGCCGATGAATTTATACAATGAAGAGGAAGAGGTCAGCTGCCCGGAAGAAACGGCGCCGACCCCGACCTCGACTCCATAAGCTGCTAGTTCTTCGTGCGCACCTGGCGCACGTGGTTTTCCAGTTCGCTGAACGATGGGCGTTCCGTGGCGGAAATCACCTTGCGGCCGAACTCCACGGCCAGCGCCGGTGCATAGCCATTCAGGCTGGCCAGCAAGGTCACTTTGACGCACTGGTACATCTTCGCCGTTTCATGGTGCTTGCGGCGCAGCAAACTGGCCAGCGGCGCGATGAAGCCATACGCCAGCAAGATGCCGATGAAGGTGCCCACCAGCGCCTGCGCGATCAGCACGCCCAGCTCGGCCGGCGGCAAACCGACGGAAGCCATGGTGTGCACTACGCCCATCACGGCGGCCACGATGCCGAAGGCGGGCATGGCGTCGGCCAGCTGCGAAATCGTCTGGATCGGCATTTCCGCATCTTCGTGGTAAGTTTCGATCTCGTTATCCATCAGGTTTTCGATCTGGTAGGCATCCATATTGCCCGACACCATCAAGCGCAGGTAATCGGTGATGAATTCCAGGATGTGCTCGTCGCCCAGCGTGTACGGGTATTTCACGAAGGTGGCGCTGCGGTAGGGGTCGTCGATATCATCCTCGACCGACATCAAGCCTTCCTTGCGGATCTTGCTGAGAATTTCATACATCAGGCCCATCAGTTCCATATAGCGCGCCTTGGTGTATTGCGAGCCGTGGAACAGCGTGGGCAGGGCGGCGAACGTGGCGCGGATGGCCTTGGCGTCATTGCCGACAAAGAAGGTGCCCAGCGCGGCGCCGCCGATCATCAGCAGCTCCAGCGGCTGGAACAGGGCCGCCAGATGGCCGCCTTGCAAGGCAAAGCCGCCAAAGACGGAAAACAGGACGACGATAAATCCGAGTATGACTAGCAAAACTTACTCCCTCATAATATTGCCATATCGCAATATTATAGTCTAAGCTGATTTATCTTCCTTGGGGGAGTTCAGCTTGCAGTTGCCGGCCCAGAAAATTGATAAAGCATGGGCTTTGGCGGGCAACTGGTGGCCGCTGGGTAGTCGGCATACACGATATCCGTGTTGGCTGCCATCGCCAGGATGAGCTGGCTCAGCTTCAGCGACACGGTGCCCGTTTTGCGGTCGCGACAAATCTCATACAGGATAAATACGTGCCTGCGCCTATAATTGAGGCATGACTTTCTTATCACACCGTGCCCGCTCCGTGCTGGGCAGCATCGGCAAAATGGCCGTTTCCCTGATTATCCTGTTGACTGCACTGTGGGGCGCGCTGGCGCTGTGGTACCAGCTGTCTGGAGGCATGGCGGCGCAAGCCATCGGCGCGCTGCTGTGGGGTGCGCTGGGCGTGGCCAGCGTGGCGCTGTGGTGGCTGCGCGGCGATGCGCGCGTGCTGCTGCCGTATGCGGCCGGTTTCATTCTGCTGCTGCTGTGGTGGAGCTTGATCATGCCCAAGCAGCAGCGCGTCTGGGCCGACGACGTGGCGCGCAATGTCATGGGCACACTGAAGGGCAGCATTGTCACGCTGGACAATGTGCGCAATTTTGACTGGCGCAGCGATGACGACTACACGGTCAAGTGGGAGCAGCGCAGCTACAACCTCGATGAATTGCGCACGCTCGATGTGGCGTTGTCGTACTGGACGGGCCCCTTTATCGCCCACACCTTGATGTCGTTCGGCTTTGCCGATGGGCGCTTCCTGACGTTTTCCATCGAAATCCGTAAGGAGAAGGGCGAAAGTTTTTCCGCTATCGGCGGTTTTTTCAAGCATTTCGAAACGAGCCTGGTGGCCGCCGACGAGCGCGACATCCTGCGCGTGCGCACGAATGCGCGCGGCGAAGACATGCAGCTGTACCGCGTGATGATGCCCAAGGCGGCCATGCGCTCGCTGTTCCTGGCCTATCTGGACGAGGCGCAATCGCTGAAGCGCCAGCCGCAGTTCTACAATACGCTGACGGCCAACTGCACCACCATCGTCTTCGAGCTGGTGCGCCGCATCGTGCCGGGCCTGCCCTTCGATTACCGCCTGCTGGCCTCGGGCTACCTGGACCGCTATCTGTTCGATGTCAAGGCACTGGTGCCGGGTTTGAGCTTCCAGCAGCTGCGCGAGGGCGGCCATATCACGGCGCGCGCGCGGGCGGCCAATGACGATGCGGATTTCTCGCACGCGATCCGCCGCGGCATGCCGGGCTATGACGAACATGGCTACCCGAAGCTGCAAATGCCCAAGCAATAGCCGACAAAATCCCCATGGCGTTGTTGCCTTTGCCTTGCGGTACTAGCGTACTGTCTGCGGCATGGCGCCTAGCCCTGAGCATTTTGTCCGGTTAGTCGTACCCTTGCTTTATACTGTCGCTATCCCGACCGGCCGCCTTTCGCGACCGTCTCACTTTACGCATAAAAAAGAAGGCCCGCTATGCCATTTTCCTCACTGGGGCTGATCCCTTCTCTGGTCCGCGCCGTTGAAAAGGCCGGCTATGCCGCGCCGACGGCCATCCAGGCGGCCGCCATTCCCGCCATCCTGCGCGGCAGCGACGTGCTGGGCGCGGCCCAGACGGGCTCCGGCAAGACGGCCGCCTATGCGCTGCCGCTGCTGCAGGCGCTGATGGCGCCAGCGATCGGCCCGCGCCAGGTGCGCGCGCTGATCCTGGTGCCCACGCGCGAGCTGGCCGCGCAGGTGGGGCAGACCGTGCATGGGCTGGCCAAGCCACTGCCGATCAAATTGAAGATATCCGTGCTGTTTGGCGGCGTGTCGATCAACCCGCAGATGATGGACTTGCGCGGTGGCGCCGATATCGTCGTCGCCACGCCGGGCCGCCTGCTGGACCTGGTGCGGCAAAATGCCGTCAAGCTGGGCGGCGTGTCGCTGTTTGTGCTCGACGAGGCTGACCGCTTGCTCGACATGGGTTTCAGCGAAGAGATCGACGCGATTTTGGCGCTGTTGCCGGCCAAGCGGCAAAACCTGTTTTTCTCGGCCACCTTCCCCGACAGCGTGCAGGCGCTGGCCGACAGCCTGCTGACAAACCCCGCGCGCATCGAAGTGGCGTCCGAGCCGCAGGACAAGCCCGACATCGTGCAGCGCGCCATCACGGTCGACGTGGCGCGCCGCACGCAGCTGCTGCGGTATCTGATTTTGCAGCAGCAGTGGGAGCGCGTGCTGGTGTTTGTTGCCACCAAGTATGCGGCCGAACACGTGGCCGACAAGCTGCAGCGCGCCGGCCTGCACGTGGGCGCCTTCCACGGTGAATTCAGCCAGGGCACGCGCAGCCAGTTGCTGGCCGACTTCAAGGCCGGGCGCCTGCAAGTGCTGGTGGCCACCGACGTGGCCGCGCGCGGCATCGACATCGCCGGCTTGCCTGCCGTCGTCAATTACGACTTGCCCCGTTCGGCCGTCGATTACACGCACCGCATCGGCCGCACGGGCCGCGCCGGCGAGAGCGGCACGGCCGTGAGCTTCATCACGGCCGATACGGAAGCGCATTTCCGCCTGATCGAAGACCGCAACGACTTGCGCATCGTGCGCGAAGTGGTGGCCGGTTTCGAGCCGACAGAACAGCCGACTGCTGTCAGCACCGCGACCGATAGTGTCAACGGCGGCGTAAAGGGTGCGCGTAAGAGTAAAAAAGATAAATTGCGCGAAGCGGCGGCGCATGCCGCCAAGGCGGCTGGCGAAAACTAAATCGCCCTTATGTGCGCTGGCCGCTAGAGCGGCCAGTCATCCAGGACTAAGATGGTTGTTCCATACGGCAATTGAACGGGATGAACATGCACCTGAAGATAATCATGCTGGCGGGATCGCTGGCGCTGCTGGCCGGCTGTGCCGGGGCGCCCGGCAAGGGCGAAGTGGTGGCAACCTGGTACAACCCGCCCAGCGAATTTCCCGGTATCTGCATGACGCAGCTGAAAAATGGCGCGCTGCGCTTCGACGGCGGCTTTACTTTTTTCAACCCGGCGCGCTGGTCGTATGACGCCACTGCATCCGAACTGACCTTGCTCCTGCCCCCATCCTCGTCGCCGTTGCTGGCATCGGCACACGCCGACAAGTCGCTGCATGCCGGTTTGCTGCGGGTCGATAGCGGCCGGCATGCCCTCGTGTATGGCGTCAAGGCGGACACCAAAACCCTGGGGCTGGGCGGCTTTGTGTTTTACCGCGACATGCCTTGTGTCCTGCCGGTGCGTGACAGGCGCGATAAAGGCAAGCCCGATGTCGCTTTGGCGACGACAGGATGATCCGATGAATATGCACGACGAGCACGTGACGCCAGGCGCTGACAGGGTCGCAGCGGGCGCCGGACAGTTACCCGGGACGCCGCCGCGCACCTTGCTGCTGGTCGATGACGAACAAAATATCCTTGCCGCCCTCAAGCGCCTGCTGCGGCGCGATCAATACCATATCCTCACTGCCGGCAGCGGCCAGGAAGGGCTGGACGTGCTGGCCAGTCATCCGGTCGACGTGATCGTCTCCGACCAGCGCATGCCCGGCATGCTGGGTGCCGATTTCCTGCGCAAGGCCAAGCTGCTGTATCCGCAGACCATACGCATCATGCTGTCGGGCTATACCGAACTGCAAGCGGTCACGGATGCCGTCAACGAGGGTGCCATCTTCAAGTTCCTTACCAAGCCCTGGGAAGATCACCAGTTGCGCGAGCACATTGCCGAGGCGTTCCGCCTGAAGGGGATAGCCGATGACAATGTGCGCCTGAACGATCAGTTACGCGAGGTCAACCTGGCCCTGGCGGCGGCCAATGCATCGATGCAGATGCTGGTGCACCAGCAACAACACCAGATCAGCCGCGACGAGGTCAGCCTGGGTATCGCCCGCGAACTGCTGCAATTTCTGCCGCTGCCCGTGATCGGTCTCGATGATGAAGGCATGATTGCCTTCATCAACACGGCGGCGGCCGCCTTGTTCGAGCGGGGCGCGGCCCTGCTGGGCAACGAGGCGGCCCTCGTCTTGCCGCATCTGTTTGCGGACAAGGGCATCGCCGATGGCGCGCAGCACCTGGCCGCCATCGACGGCCAGCCGTATGCGGTGGCGATTTACCCCATGGGCGCGCATTCGCAATCGCGCGGCAGCCTGGTGACACTGAGCCGCTGCGGGGCTGCATCATGAGCGCCGCAGGCCGCGACATGCCCCTGGACTTGGCGCAGGAGGGCATGGTGCTGGCGCAGGTGCTGATGGACGCGAGCGGCGCAGTGCTGCTGGCGCAGGGCGCCACCTTGACGGCGGCAAACCTGACCGCGCTGCGCCGGCGCGGCGTGGAAAGCTGCTGCATCGTCGCCGACGAGGAAACGCTGCCGGACCCCGCCGCGCTGGCGCATGCCGAGCGTGAGCGCACGCTGCGACTGGCGCGGCTGCAGGTATTGTTCCGCGCCACGCCGCCGGACTGCGCAGGCGCTGAACTGCAAGCTTTGTTGCAGCGCTACCGACAGGATGGCCTGCCATGACACCGCTAAGTCTTGAACATATCATCCGGCAAATCCAGGAATTGCCCGCCTTGCCTGCGGTCGTGCTTGAGCTGCTTTCAAGCATGGGCCAGGAAGACATCGACGTGCATGTACTGGCGCAAAAGATCGAACTGGACCAGGCGTTGGCGGCAAAGACCCTGCGCATCGCCAACTCCTCGTTCTATGGCATGCAGTCGAAGGTCACCAGCATTGCGCAAGCCGTTTCCATGCTGGGCTTCCACAGCATCCGCACGGTAGTTACGGCGTGCGCGCTGACGGGCAGTTTCGCGCCGACTGGCGGCGGCTTCGATTTCCATGCATTCTGGCGCCATTCGCTGGCCACCGCCGTGGCCGCCCGCACGCTGGCGCCACACCTGCGGCTCAACCCCGAAACGGCGTTCACGGCTGGCCTGCTGCACGATTTGGGCACGCTGGTGCTGGCGACGCGATTTCCCGCCGAACACGCAGCTATCCGCAGCTACCGCCAGACGCACGACTGCCAGATGACCGATGCTGAACAGGCCGTCATCGGCATCGATCATGCGCAGGTGGGCAGCACCATGGCCGCTTACTGGAAATTTCCCGTGGCGATACAGCAAGCTGTGGCTGATCATCATGCCATCGACCGGCTCGACCGGGCCGACGGGGCAGGCTTGCCGCTGCTCATCCACGTGGCAAATGCCGTCGCCCATGCGCTGGACTTGTCGGGCCTGGACGACGCGCTGGTGCCGCCACTGTCAGCTGCCGGATGGCACAGTTTCGCGCTCAGCGATGCCGCCTGGTTTGAACTGTTGCGGCAAACCGAGCGTACTTTCGACGAAATGTCGCGGATCATGCTGGTATGAACAAGGACGATGTCATGGAAACAGATGCAGGGCAGGCGAAGAGCGTCATGCCTGAGCGCAGGCAGACCGACTCGATCGCGCTGTCGGCGTTTTTCGACGGCCATCCGGTGGCCACCTTCGCCATCAATACGGAGCATGTGGTTACCCACTGGAACAGCGCCTGCGAGCAGTTGCTGGGCTATGGCGCTGCCGAGATGGTGGGCACGCGCGACCACTGGAAGGCGTTTTATCCACAGCCGCGCGCCTGTCTGGCCGATTTGCTGGTGGCCGACGATATCTCGCTCGGCGAGAGCGAACTGTACCAAGGCAAGCTGAAGCGCTCTCCCGTGATTCCCGGCGCCTATGAGGCCGAGGATTTCTTTGCCAATATCGGCAGCGACGGCCACTGGCTGCACTTCACGGCTGCGCCCCTGCGCGACCGCCAGGGCCGCATGGTGGGGGCCATCGAAACCCTGCGCGATGTGACCGAGCGGCACAATGCGGAGAGCGCGCTGCGCAAGGCGCACGACAACCTGGAACACCTGGTGGACAAGCGCACGGCCCAGCTGGCCGAGATGAACGAGCGCCTGGCCGAGGATATCGGCCAGCGCGAGATCGCCGATAGGCAACTGCGTGAACGCAACCTGGCCCTGACCGAATTGAACAACAAGCTGTCGCTGGCCCAGCAACAGCTGCTGCAATCGGAAAAGCTCGCTTCCATCGGCCAGCTGGCCGCCGGCGTGGCGCACGAGATCAATAATCCGATCGGCTATGTGTTTTCCAATTTCGGCATGCTGGAAGGCTATCTGGCCGACCTGTTCAGCATGCTCGACGCCTACGAGGAAGCCGAGCCGGGCATCGCCGTGCCCGAGGTGGCGCAGCGCCTGCGCGCGCTGCGCGAGCAAATCGACCTGGCTTTCCTGCGCACCGATATTCCGCTGCTGATGGACGAATCGAAAGAGGGCATCGTGCGCGTGCGCCGCATCGTGCAGGATTTGAAGGATTTTTCGCGCACGGATGCGCACCAGGAATGGGTCTGGGCTGACCTGCGCCAAGGTATCGACACCACGCTCAACATCGTCAATAACGAAGTCAAGTACAGGGCCGACGTCGTCAGGCAGTATGGCGAGATCCCCGATATCGAATGCCAGCCTTCCGAGCTGAACCAGGTGATCATGAACCTGGTCGTCAACGCGGCCCACGCCATGGGCGAACAGCGGGGCCGCATCACCGTGCGCACGGGCCGCGCCAGCGAAGCGGAGGTATGGATCGAGGTCGAGGATACTGGCTCCGGCATCGCCCCCGAGCACCTGTCGCGCATCTTTGACCCGTTTTTCACCACCAAGGCCGTCGGCAAGGGCACAGGGCTGGGGCTGTCGCTGGCCTACAGCACGGTGCAAAAGCACCACGGCCGCATCGATGTGCGTAGCGTGGTCGGCAGCGGCACCACCATCCGCATCATCCTGCCGATCCGCCAGGCCAACCCCAGCGTGCCACAGGACGCCACGTCATGACTTTTACCGAACAGAGCAGCATGGACACCTTCCCCGCAGCGCCACCGGCCACCATCCTGTGCGTCGACGATGAGCCCAATATCCTGTCTTCGCTGCGGCGTTTGTTCCGTCCGCATGGCTACCGCGTGCTGACGGCCGACAGCGGGGCGGCGGGCCTGGCCCTGCTCGAGAACGACACGGTGGACCTGGTCATCTCCGACATGCGCATGCCGCACATGGACGGCGCGCAGTTCCTGGCCCAGGTGCGGCAGCGCTGGCCCGGCACCATGCGGCTGCTGCTGACCGGCTATGCCGATGTCGATTCCATCCTCGACGCCATCAACAAGGGCGAGATTTACCGCTACGTGACCAAGCCGTGGGACGAGGGCGACATCGTGCTGGTGGTGCGCCATGCGCTGGAACGGCGCGCGCTGGAACAGGACAAGGTGCGCCTGGAAGCGCTCACGGCAAGCCAGAACGCGCAGCTCAAGGCGCTCAATGCCAGCCTGGAAGAGAAGGTGGCCAAGCGCACGGAGCAGCTGAAACTGTCGCATGACGAGTTGCAGGGGGCAAATGACAAGCTCAAAGCCACGTTCGTGACCACGATCAAGGTGTTTTCCACTCTGATCGAGATGCGCGGCGGCAAGCTGGCGGGCCATGCGCGCAGGGTGGCCGAGCTGTCACGCAAGCTGGCCCAGGCGCTGGGCCTGGAAGCGCAGGAAGCGCGCGACGTGTTCATCGCGGCCTTGCTCAAGGATATTGGCAAGCTCAGCTTGAGTGACGCCTTGCTGGACCTGCCGGCCAGCGCGTGGAACGGCGAGCAGCTGTCCATGTTCCGCAAGCATCCGCTGCGCGCCGAGCAACTGCTGATGGCGCTCGAAGAACTGCGCACCGTCTCCGTCATTTTGCGCTCGCAGCTGGAACGCTTCGACGGCGCCGGCTTTCCCGATGGCTTGACGGGCCTGGCGATTCCGTGGGGCGCGCGCATCCTGGCGCTGGCATCCGATTACGACGGTTTGCAGATCGGTGCCATGGTACAGCGCAGCCTGCGCGCCGATGAGGCCAGGACGCTGATCTACGACAGCAGCGGCAAGCGCTACGACCCGGCCGTGGTCGCCGCTTTCCGCAGCATCATGGATGAGACGGAAACGCCGCCGCGCGACATGGCCGTGCTGTCGGGTCAGCTGGAACCGGGCATGGTGCTGTCGCGCGACCTGATCAGCCGCGACGGCCTGATGCTGCTCGCCGTCGAGCATGTGCTGACGGCGCGCGTGATTGCCCAGCTGCTCGATTTCGAGGGCAAGAACGGCGGGCGCCTGAATATACGCGTGTATCGGCCACCGAAGGATAGTTAGGCGTTCGCTACCGGGCGATTCAAGGGCAGGTGAACGGTAAAGCGCGTGCCTTGGCCCAGTTCCGAAGCCACGTCGATGCGCCCGCCATGTTGCATGACGATACCGTATGACAGCGACAGGCCCAGGCCCGTGCCGCTGCCCACGGCCTTGCTGGTGAAGAAGGGTTCGAAGATGCGGTTCAGGTGTTCGGGCGCGATGCCGGTTCCCGTATCGCCGATTTCCACCCATACCCAGCCATCGGCGTGGCCGGTGCGCATGCTGATCACGCCTTCGCCGCTGATGGCTTGTCCGGCGTTGACCAGCAGGTTCATGAATACCTGGTTCAGCTGGGAGGCGAGGCATTTGATTTGTGGCAATTCGCCAAACTGCTTCTCGAATGCGCGCCTTGTATTTCAATTCCTTGCTGATGATGCTCAGGGTGCTGTCCAGGCCAGCATGCAGGCTGGCGGTTTGCCAGTGTGTCTCGCCCACATGGGAAAAATCCTTCAGCGCCTGCACGATGTCGCGCACCCGTTTCAAGCCATCCATCGATTCGCCGACCAGCTCGACCATGTCCGCTTGCAGGAAGGCCAGGTCGGCTTGCTGGCGCACCTGGACCATGCGCGCGTCTTGCAGCTGGCTGATCAGTCGTTGTTGTTGCTCGCCGCGCGCCTGCAGCATCGCTTCGAAGTTCGATTATGCCCGAACTGGCAGCGGCGGACCCGCTTTTAACGGGCGCGGCTTCATGGCGCCGGCGGCTGGCCCACGATGGCCATGCGGCGCGCGATGCGCAGCGCTTCCTGCGTGTCGCCAGCCTGTTCGGCGCGCAATCGCTGCACGCCCAGCCACGCCAGCAGCGGCCGGCGCCAGCCCTGGTCCGATGCCGTGGCGACGGCCGTGTCGAGCAGGGCGGGCGTGGCGCGGTTGGCACGCAGCAGCACGCCGGCCGCCACCAGGCGCGACAGCGGCTCCTTGATGGCCGCCGCGGCGCTGGCTGCGGCCGCGTCCGAGCCTGCGCCTGCCACGGCGCGCTGGCCATCCGGCAGCAGGGCGAAGTCGGCCGGCTGCGCCGTGCCGGCCAGGTAGGCTGCATAGGCGCGGTCGGCCGGGCTGGCATCCTGGCGCAGCGCTTCGAAGCCCATGCAAGCGTCGAACGCCAGGCTGGCCACGCGGGTGGCGCAGCGCAGCAGCTCGACCCTGGCGATCAGATCGATCTTGCCCGTGCCGGCCACCTGGCTGCGGGCGCGCTGGAATTCCGTCTGTTCGACCAGCGCGTTGCCGTTCAAATAGGCCGCTTCAAAACGCTCGATCGAACTTTGCGCATTCATCTTCCAGTCCGGCACGGGCGGGCCGCTGGAGCAGGCAGCGAGCGCGGCCACGGCCAGGGCGGACAAGACTATATTGATCTTACTCATGGCAGGGTGATCTCCGGATTGCGCTTGAATGGCCATTTGCGGTTGATTTCATTGACCAGTTGCTCGACCTTGCGCAGATTGCTTTCCACGTCGGCGCGCAGCGGGCCCAGGTCCGCCGTGGCGGCACGGGCGTTGGCGCCCACGGCTTGCGCCTCGACCAGCACGGCGTCGACCTTTTTCAGGCTGTTGCGCGTGTCGGCCAAGAGGGCATTGAGTTGCACGATGGTTGCCTGCGCATCCGTCATGACGCCTTTCTCGCCAAACACGCGCGTATCGGCATTGCCCACCAGGGCGTCCGTGCGGCGCGCCAGCTGGTCGGCCGTGGACAGCAGGGCGTTGGCGCGCTCGACCAGCAGGCGCGATTGTTTGTCGTCGCCCGTCAGCAGGCCCATGGCGCCGCCCGGGCCACTGAGCTTGCCCGTGACGGCCTGTACATTGCGCAGGGTGCCGTCGAGCGCCGAATCGGTGCCCGTCAGGCTGGCCACGTTATTGAGCAAGTCTTTCGCGGCCGACAGCAGGCGCGGGATTTCGGCCGCCATGTCGCCCACCAGCAAGTCGCGCGTGGCGTCGTCGGGCAGCGGCGGATCGGTCAGGATGCCGCTGTAGGCACGCAGCTTAGCGCCGCCCACGATGCCCCGTTCCAGGGTGAAGATGGAGCTGGTGCGCAGCCAGTGCGCATCCTTCTTTGGCACGTCGATGATGACGCGCGCCCGCCCGTCCGGCGCCAGCTCGATGCGCTGCACGCGGCCGACGGGAAAGCCGGAAAAGGTCAGGTCGGCGCCCACGCCCACGCCGTCCGAATCGTCGGCCGTCAGCACCAGCGTTTGTGTGGCCTCAAAGGCGCCGCGCGCATACATCAAATACACCACCGAGCCGACCACCAGCACGAACATGAAGACGAGCAGGATGGCCGCCTTCAGTTCGGCATGGCGCACGGGCGGCGGCGCGGGCAGGGCGGCGTCCGGCGCCGTGACGTCGGTCTGGTCGGGAGTGGGTGGGGGGCTCTGGCTCTGGCTCATGGCGTCGGCTTCTGGTATGGGGTGGTCGGGGATCGCTGGCCGCTGGCGGGCATCAATAGTAATTGCCCATCAGCGAGGCCACTTCGATCAGCAGGATGACAGAAAACAGGCGCAGCATCTCGGACAGGCCGTGCGCGGCCCACAGGCGGCTGCGGCGGCTGTGCGGGTCTTCCGGGTAGTACGACGAGGCGAGCGGAATCAGGGCCACGGCAAAGCTGAAGAACACCACTTTGAGTACCAGGATCAGGGCCACGGCGGGATTGAAGATTTGCCCCACCACCCGCGTGTAGCCTTGCAGCGCCCACGGCGTGAAACCGTAGATGGTGATGTAGGCGAGGATCAGCGAGGTGACGCAGCTGACGATGGCCAGCATCCACACGGCGAAGATGCCCGACATGACGCGCGGAAAGTATTCACGGCGCAGCAAGTCGACGCCCTGGCGCTGCATGGTGTCGAGCACGCCGCTTGAGCGCATTTGCGCAAACGCAATGCCGTCGGGCAAAGTCAGGCGTAGCGCCACGAACAGGGCGGCCGTCAGCGGGATCAGTTCCAGCACCAGCACGCGCACCACCATTTCCAGCGCATAGCGCGACAGGCCATAGCTTTGCGCGCTGACGACAAGGATGCGTATCAGCACCAGGCTGACCAGCGCGCAGGCGACGCTGAACCACACCAGATTGGGCGCCGTGTTCATCACCAGACGGTGCGCGAGGATGGGGCGGTTGTTGCGGTTATAGCTCGACGGCGACAGCGCCAGCGAAAACACCAGGATGGCGAAATGCAGCATACGCCACCAGCTGCCCAGCCAGGCCATGGTGGCCCGGTGCAGGCGGCGCAGGCTGATGATGAGGGAGACGGAGAGGGTCATCATGGCATCTTAACATTGCTCGCGTTCCGTACAAGCGATTCTCCAGCCGCGCGCGCGGGGGAAAGACGTGGCAGGGGCGCACCAGGTTGGCTGGCTTGGCGTCGTTGGCAATGCCTTGACAGGGTGAACATCCTGGCTGGGTACCGCCCAGCTCGCCATTCGGTAAAGTTCCCTGGGAGAAACGGATTTCCCTAAGCTGTTTTTAATTGCGGAAACAGGATTTCAGTGTAAGGTACGCTTACTGAATCTTACCGTTGAGAATACATGAAGCTGAGTAAATTACGCCTGGTCTCGGGCGCCGTCTTGCTGGCGTGCGCCTGCATGGCCCAGGCGGAAATCCGTTTGAGCGATCCCTTGCCGCTGGCACCAGAAGTTACCGTTGGAAAACTGCCGAACGGCTTGACCTATTACATCAAGAAAAATGCCAGACCCGCGCAGAAAGTCGAATTGCGCCTGGTGGTGAAAGCCGGTTCCATCCTGGAAGACGACGACCAGCAAGGCCTGGCGCATTTCACGGAGCACATGGCTTTCAATGGTTCCACGCATTTCAAACGCAATGAACTAATTTCATATTTGCAATCGATCGGCGTGAAATTCGGCGCCGACCTGAACGCCTACACCAGCTTCGATGAAACCGTGTACGTGCTGCCGATCCCGACGAACAAGAAGGAAAACCTGGAAAAGGGTTTTCTCGTGCTGGAAGACTGGGCGCATGGCTTGAAATTCAATCCGGCCGACATCAACAGCGAGCGCGGCATCGTGCTGGAAGAGGCGCGCCTGGGCAAGGGCGCCAGCGACCGCATGAACAAGGTGCTGTATCCGAAACTGCTGAACGGTTCGCGCTATGCCGAACGCATGCCGATCGGCAAGGAATCGGTGCTGAAAACCTTCAAGCCGGAAGCCATCAAGCGTTTCTATAAAGACTGGTACCGTCCCGACCTGATGGCCGTGATGGTGGTGGGCGATGTGGAGCCGAAGCAGGCCGAAGCGATGATACGCCAGCATTTCGGCAAGCTGAAAAATCCGGCGCAAGCGCGTCCGCGCATGTATGCCGAGGTGCCGCAGCGCTCGCAGACGGAAGCGCTGGTGATCACCGACAAGGAAGCGGCCGACGATACGGTCTTCATCCGCTATCCGATTCGTCCGGCGCAGGAAGCCGTCACCATTGCCGACTACCGCCGCCAGATGATCGAAAACCTGTATGGGCAAATGCTCAGCGCGCGCATGCAGGAATTGTCGCAGCAAGCCAATCCGCCCTTCATCCAGGGCGGCAGCAGCATGGGCAAGCTGGTGCGTGGCTATGAATCGTTCAGCGCGTATGCCTTGCTGGGCAAGGGCGGCGTGCAGCCGGCCGTTGATGCGCTGGTGCAAGAAGATGAGCGGGCGCGCCGCTTCGGTTTCAGCCAGGATGAGCTGGACCGGGCGCGCAAGAATATGCTGCGCAACTACCAGCGCGCATACAGCGAGCGCGACAAGTCCGATTCGGCCGGTTTCGTGGCCGAGTATTCGCGCAACTTCCTGGAGCGGGAAGCCATCCCCGGCATCGCCAATGAGTTGCTGTACGCACAGGAACTCTTGCCGCAGCTAAGCTTGCAGGAAATTAACGACATTGTCGCCAAGGTCATCCCTGGCCAGCAAAAGAAACTGGTGGTCTTCATGGGCGCCGAGCCGAAGGCCGGTGATGCAACTCCCAGCGTGCCGACGCAGCAGCAATTGCTCGACGCGGTAGCCAAGGCCGAGCAGCAAAAAATCGCGCCGCGCACGGAAAGAGTATTCGCCAGCAAGCTGATGGACGGCCCGCCGGCCGGTGGCAGCATCGTCGCTGAAAAATTCAATAGCGCCATCGGCGTGACGGAATTGACACTCGGCAATGGCGTGCGCGTGCTGCTCAAACCCACGGACTTCAAGAATGACCAGGTGCTGATGGGGTCGACCCGCTTCGGCGGCCAGTCGCTGTTTGGCGATGCCGACATTTACAACGCCCGCTATGCCAGCGCCATCGTCGGCAGCATGGGCTTGAAGGATTTGGCGCCGCTGGACTTGCAAAAAGTGATGGCCGGCAAGACCGTCAACGTGGGCGCCTCGCTGGGCGAACTGAGCGAAGGCTTTGGCGGCTCGTCGAGCAGCGCCGATGTGGAATCCATGCTGCAACTGGTGACGCTGTATTTCAAGGACGTGCGCAAGGATGCGGGCCTGTACCAGTCCTTCATCGGCAAGCAGCAAGACCTGGCGAAAAACAGCATGGCGCAGCCCGAAGCGGTGTTTTACGATGCCATCGAACATGCCACGTTTGGCGACAGCCCCCGCGTCGACGGTGTGCCGCGCGTGGCCGATTTCGACAAGGTGGGGCTGGACCGCTCGCTCGAGATCTTCCGCCAGCGTTTTTCCAGCGCGCGCGACATGACCTTCGTCTTTGCGGGCAGTTTCGAACTCGACAAGATCAAGCCCCTGATCGCCAGCTACCTGAGCACCTTGCCGGTGGCCGAAGTGCCGCACGCCTACCGCGACGTGGGCCTGCGCCCGGCGGCCGGGGTGGTCAAGAAAGACATCTACATGGGCAGTGAGCCCAAGAGTACGATTTCGATCACTTTCCATGGCGACGTGGCGTACTCGGATGAGCAGAAACTGACCCTACAGGCACTGGGCGAGGTGCTTAACCTGAAGGTCATCGAGGTGCTGCGCGAAAAGATGGGCATGATCTATGGCGGCGGTTTCGAAACGACCATGGGCCAGCATCCGTACGGCCATTATTCGGTGGCCCTGAACTTGCCGACGGGACCGGAAAACGTGGACAAGGTCATCGCCGCCGCCTTTGCCGAAATGCACAGGATGAAGACGGAGGGGCCATCGGCGGCGGACCTGGAAAAGGTCAAGCTGAACTGGATCACGCGCCAGCAAAAGTCGCTGCGCGAAAACCCCTACTGGATGAGCCAGTTGATGGGTTCGGTGACGCAGGGGCGCGACCCGGCGCAAATCCTGCGCTTCGAGCAGCGCGTGCGTGCCATCACGCCGCAAGCCGTGAAGCAGGCGGCGCAGCGGTACTTGAACATGAACAACTATGTGCAGGTGGTGCTGTATCCGGAACGCAAGAATGTCGCTGCCACTGGCACGCCTTGATGTAGCGCAGACACCGGCTGGGTGGCGAGCCTGTTAAACTGTAGGCTATTGATGTGATACCGCAGCAAATAACCACCACGCAAGGAAGATGCAACATGGCTAAGAAAGAAGAACTCGATCCGGAAACCCTGGAATTGATCAACTGGTGCATCGAGGTCGAAGGCTTCCTCGTGGCCGGTGGCGCCACCGTGGCGCAGGCGCAAGATCATATCGAAGAGCAGGTCGAGTGGTTTACCGACCAGTTTTATGACGGCTTGACACCGGAAGAGGCAGCCAAGGAAGCCTTGGCCTGACCCTCAGGCAAGACTTTGGCAATACAGTGCGGGCGGTGCCTGCCGGGCATCAGCCCGGTAGCGCCGCCCCTTTTTTTTCAAGTTCACGGAACTTATTGCCTGACTGGCTGTCAAACTTTTCTTGGTCCGCAATGGACGCACAGTAGAGGTGAGCATGACAGACGGTTTTTCCTATCACGCGGCGTTCGCCCGCAACCTGGGCTGGGTCACGCAGGTGGAGCAGGACAGCTTGCGCGGCAAGCGCGTGGCCATTGCCGGCATGGGCGGCGTGGGCGGCGTGCATTTGCTGACCCTGGCGCGGCTGGGCATCGGCGCCTTCCACATCGCCGATTTCGACACTTTCGATATCGCCAATTTCAACCGTCAGGCCGGTGCCATGGTCTCCACCCTGGGCCAGCCCAAGGTGGCCGCGCTGGCGCAGATGGCGCGCGATATCAATCCCGAACTTGAAATCAAGCAATTTCCCGACGGTGTGAACGACAGCAACCTGGCCGAGTTTTTCGACGGTGTCGACCTGTACGTGGATGGTCTGGATTTCTTCGCCTTTCCCGCGCGCCAGGCCACCTTCGCCATGTGCGCGCGCCTGGGCATTGCATCGATTACGGCCGCGCCGCTGGGCATGGGCACGGCCGTGCTCAGCTTTATGCCGGGCAAGATGACGTTCGAGGATTACTTTGGCTGGGGCGACTTGCCCGATGAAGAAAAAGCCCTGCGCTTCCTCGTCGGCCTGGCGCCGGCCGGCCTGCACGGTCTCTATCTGGTCGACCCGTCCGCCATCAACCTGAAGGAGCGGCGCGGGCCATCGACCATCATGGGCTGCCAACTGTGCGCGGGCGCGGCCGCCACCGAGGCGCTGAAGATATTGTTGAAGCGTGGCAAGGTGATGGCGGCGCCGCACGGCATGCATTTCGACGCCTACCGCAACAAGCTCGTGCGCACATGGCGTCCGGGTGGCAACCGCCATCCGCTGCAGCGCCTGGCGATGGCCATCATCAAGCGGCGCCGTGCGGCGCAGGGGGCGTGATGACGCAAGCATTGCAGCTCGACCTGGTGCTGGAAAACATCCTCGAACAGGCGCGCTGGGCGCCCAGCGGCGACAACACGCAGCCTTGGCGCTTTGAAATCTTGGCTGCCAGGCATGTCGTCGTGCATGGCTTCGACACGCGCGCGCATAGCGTGTATGACCTCGACGGCCATCCCAGCCAGCTATCGCTGGGCGCCTTGCTGGAAAGCATGGCGCTGGCGGCCAGCTGCCACGGCTTGCGCATGGAAGCGCGGCGGCGCACGGCCATGCCCGACAGCCTGCCCACCTTTGATGTGCAT
The DNA here is from genome assembly GCF_051380875.1 of Janthinobacterium woesei. NCBI lineage: Bacteria > Pseudomonadati > Pseudomonadota > Betaproteobacteria > Burkholderiales > Oxalobacteraceae > Janthinobacterium > Janthinobacterium woesei. The sequence continues at coordinate 204,272 of NZ_JBNYXW010000010.1, read as the reverse complement.
TTTGTCGACAATCCCGGCATGCAGCCCGATCCGCTGGCGGCCTTCCTGGCGCAGCGCAGCGTGCAGCGGCGCCGGCTCAGCACGCGCCGGCTGCGCGCCAGCGAAAAGGCCGCGCTGGCGGCCAGCTTGCCGGCCGGCTACCAGGTGGAGTGGTTCGAAGGCTGGCGCGCGCGCCTGGCTTGCGCGCGATTGATGTTTGATAATGCCAGGCTGCGCCTGACCATGCCCGAGGCGCACCGGGTGCACCGCGACGTGATCGAATGGGGTGCCCGCTTCAGCGAAGACCGCATGCCGGACCAGGCGCTGGGCGTCGACCCGATGACGGCGCGGCTGATGCGCTGGGTCATGCACAGCTGGCGCCGTGTGGATTTTTTCAATACCTGGCTGGCGGGCACCCTGGCGCCCCGGCTGCAGATGGACCTGCTGCCTGGCATCTGTTGCGCCGCGCATTTTGTCTTGCTGGCCGATGCGCCGCCGCGCCACCTTGATGACTACGTGGCGGCCGGACGCGCCATGCAGCGCTTTTGGCTGACGGCCACGCAGCTGGGCCTGCAATTGCAGCCGGAACTGACGCCGCTGATCTTTGCCCGCTACGTGCGCGAACGGCGCGCCTTTTCGCGCACCGACGGCCTGCAGGAGCTGGCGCAGGAACTGGCGGCGCAGTGCCAGGCCGTGCTGGGCGCGGCGGCGGCCGGGCGGGCCGTGTTTCTCGGGCGCATCGGTGCCGGTCCGCCGGCCCTGGCGCGCTCCTTGCGCCGCCCGCTGCAAGACTTGCTCTTGGCGACGGCGACGCGGCAATGAAGCTGCGCGGCATTGATTCGCGGGTACGTCAGCGCCGCCGCGCCAGGCTCAGCAGCATGGCCAGGCCCGCCGCCAGCAGCGGCAGGGTGCCCGGTAGCGGCACCGGCGTGGCGGCCGGCACGTAAGCCAGTTTGGAACTGTTGAGCATGTTCAATACCAGCGCATAGCTGCCAGCGACGAGGTTGCCGGTGACGGCGCCATACTGCCCGCCGCAGAGCGTGCCGATGCCCGTGCCGCCGGGCGCGCCGCAGCCGCTGGGGTCGTATGTCAGCACGCTGCCGCTGGTGAGCGGCGTTTGCGCGTAGCCCGTATTGAGGCTGAGGTCGTCTGCCAGTTCGCTGCCACCGAGGATGCCCGAGCCGAGGCTGCCGTCGGGCGTCCAGTTGAAGACGATCCGACCATTTTCATCGACGATGGTGAAGGTGAGCGCCAAATTCGTGGTGGCAGATGACCCCGTTCCGGCGAGGGCATCGAGGTACAGTTGCATGAAGGGCAGGGCCTGGAACTGGAAGGCCAGGGTCGCGCCCGGTTCGCCGACGCGGAAATTGACGGCTAGGGCGGTGGTCGAGCCGTTGCGCCCCGACGCGCCGGCGCTGCCGTTGCCCGTCAAAAAGGTTTCCGCCGCGTTGACCGTGTGCGTGCTGGTCGAGCCGGGCGGGAAGGGCGGAATTTGCGAGGTGATGATCTGCGCCTCGCCGCGTGCGTACGCTGCATTGCCCATGCCTTGCTGTGTAAAATCATTTTGCCCCTTGCTGACGGCGCCGCGCGTCGCTTGCGGCGCGTCAATCTCGTTGCCGCCACCCTGGATGACGTTGCTGCCGTTGAGGGTGGCGGTGGTGTGCGACAGGTCGATGTTGCTCAGCACGGTGGCCGAGCCCGTGGGATTGCTGATGACCAGGCCAAAGACGCTCGTGTACGCATAGCCATACGCGGCAGCGTTGGCAGCGCCGCTACTTGCCAGCGACAGCAAACCCAGCAAGCTCAGCAAGCTCAGCAGGGCCATTGGTCGCCGTGTGCAAGAAAAATTATTCATGGACATCCTCCTCTCCTGATCGTGCTGCGGCGCTGCGGCCGGCGGCAAATGCCGGCTGCGCTGTAAGGAACGCCGACACGCTTGCAGCGTAAAAAAGGCGAGGAGACTTCCCTCGCCTGTGCATCCCCCTGTGGCATGCTTCAGCTGCTGACCTTCCGGCGGCTGGCATAGCCCAGCCCTGCCAGGCCCAGGCCCAGTAGTGCCAGGGTGCCTGGTTCCGGCGCCGCTGCCTGTTTCACCAGGTCCACGCTTTCCACCGCGTTCAGGGTCAGCGTGTAGTTGCCGGCCGCCAAGGTATTGCTGACGGCGCTGAAGTCGCTGCCGCAAGCGGTGCCCACGCCCGTACCCGCAGGCGTGCCGCAACCAGAGGGATCGTAGGTGAACAGATTGCCGCGCGTGAGGAAGTTTGTCGCCAGGCTGGTGTTCAGGCTGGCGTCATCGACCGACTCCGTGCCCCCCGAGATGCCCGAGTTGACCACGCCATCGGGTGTCCAGTTGAACACCGTCGCGCCGGTCGCATTGGTGATGGTGAAGGTGACCACCAGGTTGGCCGTCGCCGAGGACGCGGTGCCCACCGTGCTTTGCAGGAAGACTTGCATGAATGGCGAGGCCAGGAAGTCAAAGCTCAGGGTCGCCGTGGGTGAGCCGACGATGAAATCGACGGAAAAGCCCGTGGTCGAGCCATTGCGCCCGGACGCATCGGCTGTGCCGGATGGCCCGTCGAGGTGGGCTTCTGCCACGTTGACTGCCTGCGTGGAGGTCGAGCCCGCTGGAAATGCGGGAAACTGCGTGCTGACGATCTGCGCGTCGCCGCGCGAATAGTCGCCCAGCGGTCCTTGCTGCGTGAAGTCGTTCTGGCCCTTGGTGACGGCGCCGACATTGGCGCGCGGGGCATCGAGCGAGCCAGCGCCGCCCTGGATGACGCTCACGCCGTTCAGGGTCGCCGTGCTGCGCGAAATGGTGGTGCTGTTGGCTACCGTGATCTGGCCCGTTGGCACGGCGATCACCAAGCCAAAGATGTTGTTGTAGGAATAGCCGTAGGCGCCCGCCTGTGCGCTGCCGGCGGCGCACAGCATGGCCAGTGCCGCAGCTGCCGGGACCAATTTTAAATGAGACAGTTTCATTTTGCTTACCTCGTGGTTGAGTGGGGCAGGAAGTCTTGCCTGAGTCCTGTGGGCAGGTGCTCATGGCCAGTACTAAGCGACTTCCATGCCAACGTATGAGGTTCTTTTGAAATCAAGGACTTGGCGTGCTTTTGTTGACGTGCTGCAGGGCCAAGCCGGCGTGCTGTAAGAAAAACCGACGCCGCGCTGTCAAGGCTGGCCGCCGTGCGGCGCAGGCGACAACAGCGCTTGCATATGCGCCTGCAGGCGCTGCCCCGGCACGTAGTGGCAAAATGCCGCCATCAGTTGCTGCGCCGCCAGCCTGGCCTGGCCATCGTCCAGCATCCGCATGGCGGCATGGCGCAGGGCCGCTTCGCGGAAGCGGTCGGCGCGCAGCAGCAGGCCGGCGCCGGCGCCCACGATGCCGTGCATGTTGAGGAACTGGTCGAGGTTGCCAGCGATGCCGATCACGGGCACGCCTGCCGTCAGCGCTTGCTGGCTGGTGGGGCTGCCGCCGTTGCAAATGACCAGGCTGGCGCGCCGCGCGGCTGCGTCGCCCGACAAGAAGGTGGCCACGAAGGCATTCGGCGGCACGGTATCGACGCGGATGGTGCCGGCCGTGGCCGCCAGCACGGTGACGGGCAGCGGCGCCAGCGCGCGCAACACGCGGGGCAGCAGCTGGCCCTGGCCGGAACTGCCCAGGGTGACATAGATGATGGGGCGCCCACTGCTCAGTTCTGGGCGCAGCCACCAGTCCGGCAGCTCGACGGGCGGAGCCCAGATGACGGCGCCCAGGTAGTCATGCGTGGGCGGCATGGCCTGCGGTGGGAACAGTTGCGGGATATCTGCATACAGCGTGCGGTCGGCATCCGTATAGATGCGGCGCAGGTCGCCGCCCAGCGACGGCAAGCCATGGCGGCGGCGCACGCGGTTCAGGGGCACGGCATGCGAGGCGAAGGCCAGCGGGCGGATCAGACGAAACAGGGGATTGGCCAGCCAGATGGGCAGCACGCCCGTCAGGGGCAGGCTGGGCACCGTGTAATGCTGGCGCACGTGGGGGCTCCAGTAAGCATTGCTGACGGCAATGTAGGCAATGCCCTGCAGGCGCGCACTGATGGACAGCGACAGGCGAAAGTCGCCGATCACGAGATCGGGCTGGACGGCCTTGAGCAGGTGCAGGTCGTCTTCCACATATGCCTGCAAGGTGCTTTCCGTGTAGACAGGCTTGCCCTTGGCCAAGGCTTGCAGGAATTGCTGCGATGAAATGCTGTCGATGCGCCAGCGCCGGAAGGACGTTTGCTTGAAACAAAAGTCGTAGCCGTCGGCGCAGGCAAAATGCACGTCGTACAACTCCTCGGCCAGGCCTTGTGCCAGACTCAACGGGCGCCCGACATGGGCCAGTGTTACGGCCTCGGCCATAAAAAGAATTTTTGTGCGCGCCATCGGTGAGGGAGTTCCTGCGCTCCTGGTTAATTGGATGCTTCAGATATTGGATTGGCGTTGAAGCGTTTAGTTCCCGCAGCATGGCGCCACTGCCGGGCGCCAGGATTTGCGCGCATCGTCTACAGTGGAGCCAAGGAGGCCACCATGCATTCACTGTTCCAACTTGCGCGCGCGCACAGCACGCCCGAACCCGATATTGCACCACCGCCGGAAGGCGATCCGCTGACGCCGCCGCCAGGCCAGCCGCCGTACATCGATCCCGTGCCGGTCGAGGAACCGACGCCGCCGCCGCCGCCCGTGAAAATGGCGTGAGCACAAGCTGGCAAGGTTTGCTGCGCGGCTTTGCATGCCGCGCAGCTGCCGTGCGCAGAGTTTATTTTTGGTCGGAAATAGAATGCGTAGGCGGCCTGATCGCCACGCCAAATAAACAACAAAAAAACTAATAAATATTGCCTCATGGATAGAAAACAAGTGCTGACTGCCGAGTGTCATGCAGCCGTCACGATTCTGTTCTTATAATGAGACATCATAAAAATTATTGTTCGGGAGACCATCATGGGCAATTCCTTGCATAACAAAATTTACCTGGGCCGGCGCCCTGTGATCACCAGCAAAAAACTGGTGACGCTGGCGCTGGCAGGCGCCGTGGCTGGCTGCGGCCTGGCCTGGTTGCTGCTGCGCAGCTATAAATAAGCGCGCGTCTGGCGCATTTCAGCACGCCGTCCGTGGGGCGGACGGCGGTGGATTCACGTTGCCTGTTGCCGATGCGCAGCGGGACGCGTACCATGGGGGCCGAACACCTGGCCTTTTATGGAAGAGTAATGAAGAACGAGAAATTAACGACCGATGAATATGACGCGCTGGAGCAAGTTGCACGCGGCATCAAGACCGAGCGCCCCAGCGCTTGCGTTGCCCGCAACGCCAAGCGCCTGTCTGGCCTGAAGCTGCTCAGCTATGCCCGCGATGGACGCCTGTCCATCACCGAGAAGGCGCAGCAACTGCTGTTCGTGCGCCGCTGCATCATGGGTTTGCGCGCCGTGGCCGCCGACCCGCTGGTCAAACTGGACACGGACGTGGCCTATTTCCTGGGCAAGAAAGCCCACATCGTGGCGCGCGCCGAAGGCGAGGGACACGACATTTCCGACAAGGGCCGCGACTCGCTGGCCGATATCGATACTCTGGGCCTGTAAGGCCTGCAACCGGCCCCTGGGGCCGGTTTTCACATCCCCTCATGTATTTTACAACATCCCCTTTGGAGAACACTTTGGACAGCGCGATGAACTGGTCGGCCCACGAACTGACGATGACGGTCTTGATGACGCCCGATATGGCCAACTTTTCCGGCAACGTGCACGGCGGCACTATCCTGAAATACCTCGATAGCGTCGCCTATGCCTGCGCCAGCCGCTATTCGGGCAGCTATGTGGTGACCCTGTCGGTGGACCAGGTGATGTTCCTGCAGCCGATCCACGTGGGCGAGCTGGTGACGTTCCTGGCCTCGATCAATTACACGGGCACGACTTCGATGGAAGTGGGTATCCGCGTGGTGACGGAAAATATCCAGCAACGCCTGGTGCGTCACGCCAACAGCTGCTACTTCACCATGGTGGCGGTGGACGCCAACCGCAAGCCGGTGGCCGTGCCGCCGCTGGCGCTGGACACGCCGGAGCAGCAGCAGCGTTTCGAGCAAGCCAAGCTGCGCAAGCTGTCGCGCCAGAAGGTATCGAAGAAGTAGGTTTTAAGAGAAATATAGCTGTTGCAGATGCAAAAATGGCCACCAGATCGCTCTGGTGGCCATTTTTTATTGCTTACCTACTGGCAGCGGTGAGCCGTGATTAACGGTCGTCGTAGCTGCGGCGTGTGCCGTCGGTGCTGCGCGGGTTCGAACCCTTGTAGCCGCCGCCGGTGCTAGGTGCGCCGTCTTTGCGTGGCGCGCCCGGCTTGCTGAACGTGCGTTGCGCTGGTTTTGCGCCGCCGCGGTTGTCGCCTGGTTTCCAGCCGCCTGGACGGGCGCTCGAACGTGGTGCCGACGCCGTTTTCTTAGGCTCGAAACCTTCGATGACATTGACCGGGATCAATTGCTTGGTGAAGCGTTCGATGCGCTTGACGTTCATGCCTTCAGCGTGGTTCACCAGCGAGATGGCCAGGCCATTGCGGCCAGCGCGGCCGGTACGGCCGATGCGGTGGACGTAGTCTTCCGGGAACTTCGGCAGATCGTAGTTGAACACGTGGGTGATCGTTGGCACGTCGATACCGCGGGCGGCAACGTCGGTGGCAACCAGCACTTTGACCTGGCCGCGGCGCATGCCGTCCAGGGTGCGGTTACGTGCGCCCTGATGCATGTCGCCGTGCAAGGCGGCAGCCGAGAAACCGGCGATGTTCAGACGGTCGGCGATGGTGTCGGCGTCACGCTTGGTGGCGGTAAACACAACAGCCTGGTCAAGCGTTTCATCGCGCAGCAGGTGATCGAGCAGGCGATTCTTGTGCGACAGATCGTCGACGAAGTGGACGCGCTGGGTGATGTTTTCATGCTTGTTCGACGAACCGGCGATCTGGATGACCATCGGGTTTTTCGTGATGCGGCGGGCCATGTTGCCAACCACGCCGTCCAGCGTTGCCGAGAACAGCATGGTTTGACGGCCTTCTGGCGTCGCTGCAACGATTTTTTCGATGTCGTCGATGAAACCCATGTCCAGCATGCGGTCGGCTTCGTCCAGCACCAGGATTTCCAGTTGCGAGAAGTCAATCTTGCCCGAATCCATGTGGTCGATCAAACGGCCAGGGGTGGCGACCAGAATCTCAGGATTCTTGGCCAGCAATTGCATCTGTTTAGGGTAAGGCATGCCGCCCAAGATCGACACAGCCTTGATGCGGCGGATGCCGGTGCTGTATTTCTCGGTATTGGTCGTCACTTGCAGTGCCAGTTCGCGCGTTGGGGTCAGCACCAGCATTTTTGGTTGGGCAGCCTTGAAACGTGGACGCTCGCCGCGGGCGCGCGATGCTTGCATTTCCTGGTTTGGCGTCTTGCCGGCGGCGCTTTCTTCGGCGCTGGCCAGTTTGTGCAGCGACGGCAGCATGAATGCTGCGGTCTTGCCCGAACCGGTCTGCGACGAGACCAGCAGGTCACGGCCTTCGATCGCCGCTGGAATCGCTTGCAACTGTACCGCGGTTGGCGCGGTGTAGCCCGATTCGGTCAGAGCGGCGATGATGGACGGATGCAGGCCTAAGGATTCAAATGTCATTCTTTTCTTTCGTAAAAATCAGCGTTATTGCAAAAAGCAGAACGCAAAATAGCAACGCCAACCAAAACGAAATGACTCAACTAAAAAGAAATTTCGGCACAAAAGCTTTGCGCCGGGACGGTGTCAGGTGCGACACACAAGGCGGGAGGGCTTTATAAGCGGCATCCTGTGGATGCGCTAAGGCTTGCGAAGCTGCTAAGTTTGTAGTGCAGTTACTGCGGTGTTGTCTTCGCTTCAAGGAAACATATTGCAGCGCACAACGACACTATACTGTATTTCCGGCTGTTTTGCACTGCCTAAATACGTCAAAGTGAAAGTGCTACCACGTTTTGCGCATGTTTCCTACATGAAATCAGTGAAAATGCGTAGCCTGCCGCAGCTTGATTTTCCGCGTGGCGCAGCGCCGCCGCGACTTCTTTCCTGGGGTGCGTGGAGCGCGTCATGCGCTGCCGCCAATATGGGAATATATTCTTTGGCCGTCGGGTGACAATCGAACAATATTGTCCATCACCGCATTACTCTATTTCGGGATTGACGGCCATGACTTGCGAAAAGCCACCATCGACGTAGGTAATCTCGCCCGTGATGCCCGACGCCAGGTCGGACAGCAAAAAGGCGGCCGTGTTGCCCACTTCCTCGATGGTGACGTTGCGGCGCAGCGGAGCGTGTTCGGCCACAAAGCCCAGCAGTTTGCTGAAATCCTTGATGCCGGAAGCGGCCAAAGTCTTGATGGGGCCGGCTGAGATGCCGTTGGCGCGGATGCGGCGCGGGCCCAGCGATTCGGCCAGGTAGCGCACGGACGCTTCCAGCGACGCCTTGGCCAGGCCCATGGTGTTGTAGTAGGGCACGGCGCGCACGGCGCCCAGATAGGTCAGCGTCAATACCGAGGCGCCCGGTTGCAGCAGGGGCAGGGCGGCCTTGGCCATGGCGGGGAAACTGTAGGCGGAAATATCGTGGGCTATGCGGAAGCTGTCGCGCGACAGGCCGTCGAGGAAGTCGCCGGCAATCGCCTCGCGCGGGGCAAAGCCGATGGCGTGCACCAGGCCGTCCAGCTGTTCCCAGTGGCGGGCCAGGTCGTGGAAGACGGCGCTGATCTGCTCGTCGCTGCCGACGTCGCAGTCAAACACCAGTTCGCTGCCGAATTCGGCCGCAAACTCCGTGATACGCTCCTTGAAGCGCTCGCCCACATAGGTAAAGGCCAGGGTGGCACCTTCGCGGTGGCAGGCCTTGGCAATGCCATAGGCGATCGACCGGTTCGACAGCAAGCCCGTGATGAGGATTTTTTTACCTTGCAAGAAAGCCATGAAGACTCCTGTCTGGATGGATGACGGGTAGGCTGGATGTAGCACCGGCCGCGACAGCTAAAGCTGTGGCGGCCGGTGGCGTGTTTCCAGTATGGATCAGGCGTAGCGCAAGTTAATGGCGGGCCTTGGCGCGGCTGCTGCCACCGCTGCGCTGGATGCGTGGCTTCACCAGCGAGATCGGCGCCGCTTGCACCTTGCCGCCCTTGGTGGCGCGGCGCACGGCCTTGGCGGCCCGTTCGGGACGGTCCGCTTCGAGCAGCATGGTGGCGCTGTCGGCAATTTCCTGGGTGATGTCGATGTTCATCGTGGCCGAGGTTTTCGGCACGAGGATGGTGGAACCGGCGCGCAGGCGCGTACGCTGGGGAATGTTATTCGCCTGGCGCAGCACGTCGGCCGTGGTGCCGAATTTCGAGGCCAGCGTTTCGATGCGTTCGCGCGCGTTGGTGATCTTGTGCGTGGTCCAGCTCGACAAGGCATGGCCCCATTGCGCCAGGTTGGTGGTGAACTTGGCGGCGTTTTCCTGCGGCAGCAAAATCTTGGTCTTCTCGCCGCCGATGATGACGGGGCGGTTAAATTGCGGATTCAAGGCCTTGAATTCATCCATCGACAGCTCGGCCAGCTGGGCGGCGACGGTGATGTCGATGTCGCTGGTCTTGTCGATGGCCGTGAAGTAGGGCTGGTTCTCGACCACGGGCAGGGTCAGGCCGAATTGCGCCGGATTGGCGATGATGTTCTTCACCGCTTGCAGCTTGGGCACGTAGTTGCGCGTCTCGGCTGGCATCAGGTCGGCCAGGCTTTCGAAATCGGTGGGTTTGCCCAGCGCCTGGTTTTTCTTGATGGCGCGCTGCACCGAGCCTTCGCCCCAGTTGTAGGCGGCCAGGGCCAGTTGCCAGTCGCCGAACATGTCATACAGGCGCTGCAAATACGTCAGGGCCGCATCGGTCGAGGTCAGCACGCCGCGGCGCTCGTCCTTGAACATGTTTTGCTTGAGGTTGAAATCGCGCCCCGTGGCGGGCACGAACTGCCACATGCCGGCCGCATTGGCGCTGGAGAACGCTTGCGGGTTGAAGGCGGACTCGATGAACGGCAGCAAGGCCAGTTCCGTCGGCATGCCGCGCTTTTCCAGTTCCTGCACCACGTGGAAGATATAGCGCGAGGCGCGCGCCGTGGTGCGGGCGATGTGGTCGGGGCGGGTGGCGTACCAGTTGACGTGGTTCGTCACCAGCTGGTTATTGATGTCGGGAATCGCATAGCCGCTGCGGATACGGCCCCAGACGTCGGCTTCGCGCAGCGGATCGGAACTGTCGCTGAGGTTTTTCAGCAGGCGGTCGGTCTTTTGCAGGCGGTTGTCGAGGGTGGGGAGTTTTGCCGTGACCTGGGCGGTCATCGGGATCAGGGCCGGTGTGGTGGCGGCGACTGGCGCGTTATCGCTCTCAACACCGGCTTCGTACGCCTGGCTGAGGGCGGGCGCAAGCGCCAGGACCAACGCCGCCAGGACGGTAGAGGTAAAGGAGTTTTCGTGCATAGAGTTCCATTGTTGTCGTCGGAGAAACATCGGACAGACCCATGATTCAGCAGCGAGTGTACGTATATCCACATGCCGGCGTCAAGAATTATGTCAGCATGATGACAGGAAATAAGCGGCAATAAGTGGAAAGCAGCTGATTTTCCATTCGCTAACGCTGTCATTATTGCAAATTTAATTTGCCCAATGCGTGGTTCGGCCGCTGTTATAGCATACATGGCCATGCTGCTGGCGCAAGCCTGGAACACGTCCAGTATGAGACTGCGCAAAGAATGCGTACAATTTGGCTTTGGCCGGCCATTTCGCCGCCACGTTACCGATAGAGAGCACCACATATATGAACACCGCGCCGCGTCACGACGACGACAATGCCGTCATCATCGCCAATACCGTTGCCTGGCTGGAAAAGGCCGTGATCGGCCTGAACCTGTGCCCGTTCGCCAAGGCAGTGCACGTCAAGAAGCAGATCCGTTACGTGGTGTGCGAGTCAAGCAATCCCGAGGATTTGTTGGCGCTGCTGATGGACGAGCTGCAAATCCTGGCCGACACCGATCCCGAGCAGATCGACACGACCTTGCTGATCCACCCGTACACCCTGAACGACTTCCTCGACTACAACGAGTTCCTCGACGTGGCCGACGCGGCCGTGGAAGACATGCACCTGGCCGGCGAACTGCAGGTGGCCAGTTTCCACCCGCACTACCAGTTCGCCGAGACGTTCGAGGATGACATCAGCAACTATACCAACCGCTCGCCGTACCCGACCTTGCATTTGCTGCGCGAAGACAGCATCGAGCGCGCCGTCGAGGCCTTCCCCGAAGCGTCCGGGATTTTCGACAAGAATATTGCCACATTGGAAAAACTGGGTGTCGAAGGCTGGGAAAAGCTCGGCTTGCCGAAGGTGTCCTGATGACTGACAAGCAATTGCCGCCGCGTCCCGATACGCCGTGCGTGGCCGTATGCTCGACCACATTCGATGACATCTGCCGCGGCTGCGGGCGCAGCGTAGTGGAAGTGGCCCACTGGGTGTCGATGACGGATGAAGAGAAGGAACTGGTGTGGGTGCGGATACTGGCGCAAGGGTATCCGCGCAGAAACACTTAAATATAGCGATAGCGACGCATAGAGCAGTATCCCCCCTATTGCGTCGACGCTTAAGCAAATCGTAGCGAGCGGCGATGATTTGTGGCCAAGAAGCGCAGCCGTACTCAGGTACGGCGAGCATCGCAGGCCGCAAAGCGCGCCGCGCAGTAGATTTGCTTATGCGTATCAGAAGCTGCCGATGAAGTCCTTCTTGCCCACTTCGATGCCATTGTGGCGCAGGATGTCGTACGCCGTCGTGGCGTGGAAGAAGAAATGCGGCAGCGCGTAGTGGAACAGATAGGTCTGGCCCGTGAAGTGCTTGGTCTTTTCGCCGCTGCCGGTGGTGATGGCGCGCGTTTCGCTGCCATCGATGTCCGCTTGCGGCAGGCTTTCCAGGAAGGCGATGGTTTTCACGATGCGCGCTTTCAGTTCGGCAAAGCTCTGCTCGCTGTCTTCATATGGCGGCACGGCTACGCCGGCCAGGCGCGCGCCGCAGCCCTTGGCGAAATCGGTGGCGATCTGGATCTGGCGCACGAACGGCAGCATGTCCGGGAATAAACGGAACTGCAGCAGGGCGTTCGGGTCGATTTTCTTGTCTTGCGCGTGCGTTTCCGCCTTGTCGAGGATGGCGGCCAGGCTGCCCAGGATCTGTTTGAAGACGGGAATCGATGCGCTATAGATGGAGAATGTCATGGTAGTTCCTCTAGGTGAAGTGGCGCGATGATAGCAAGCCGCGCACTTTTCTGCTGGCACTCACCGGGCGGGCCAGTCTGCGTGTGGTTTTTCTGGCCTGTCTATATGACATGACGTCGCTGCTGGCGTGTGTTTATTGGTGACTTTCTGCGCTTTTTCCATGCATAATTACTCTTGAAAAAGTTTCTTCCCGTCACATTCACCCGGATTCTCCCATAAAGTTCGATGATCGCTCGCCTGATCCCTGTTGCCCCGTTCCTGCATGTCTAACGCACCTTATCAACGCCTGCGTGCCAGCCTGGGTGCCCTGTACGGCTCGTCGATCTATGGCGCGCTGCTGCTGGTGGTGTTTGGCGGCCTGGTCATTCCCGCCATCATCGGCAGCTACCTGCTGGTGGGGGTGCACGAACGCCAGTCGGCGCGCACCAGCTTGAACGAAGCGCTGCAGCGCAATGCCGACATCCTGGCGCTGGGCATGCAAGAGTCCTTGTGGAACATGAATGCGGAATCGGCGCGGTCGCTGGTCGAGTCCGTGATGCGCGACCGCGCCGTGCTGCAAGTGACGGTGGTGGGGCAGGGCGATACGCAATTTATCAGCCTGCAGGCGCCACAGCGTCCCGTCGGCAATCTGTACCGCGCCGAGCGCGACATCCTCGTGCGCGGCGAGCGCATCGGCCGCGTGGTCGTCGAGATGGACGATGCGCGCAGCCAGCAGGAATTGCGCGAAAAGCAGGTGTCCTACATTTTCGTGCTGGGCGCGCAGCTGGCCGTGTCGATGGCGCTGATCGTGCTGTTCCTGAACCGCCGCCTGTTGAAACCGCTGCGCCGCCTGATGCGTTTTTCCGACCGCCTCTCGCATGGCGACTTCGACACGCACCTGGTGCCGGGCAGTAATGACGAGCTGGGGCGCCTCTCTGCCCAGCTCGAGCAGATGCGCGCGGCCATCCGCCAGCTGTTCGAGGACGTGGGTCAGCGCGAAGAACGCTTCCGCACCATCGTCACGCAAGTGCCGGGCGCCGTCTTCCGCTACCGGCCGGACGGGCCCATCGACTTCGTCAGCGAAGCGATCGAGGACATTGCCGGCTACCCGGCGCGCCAGTTCATGCGCGGCACGTCGCATGCCTGGGCCGACCTGATTTGCCCGGAAGACCGCCGCGCACACCGCCGCGCCGTCAAGCAGGCGGTGGCTGACGTGCTGCCGTACGCGCTGGAATACCGCATCGTCGACGCTTTCGGCACCGAGCGCTGGGTGGCCGAGAATGGCCAGCCGCAGGCGGGCGAGCATGGCGTGACCTGGGTCGACGGCATTATTGCCGACATCAGCCAGCGCAAGCACCACGAAATGCGCATCGAGGCGCTGCTGACCGAGCAAAGCGTCATCCTCGATAATGTGATGTTCGGCGTGATGTTCGTGCGCCACCGCCGCATCATTTCCGTCAACCGCCGCTGCGAAGAGCTGTTTGGCTATGATTCCGGTCAAATGATGGGCAATTCGACGGCCATCGTCTTCAGTTCCTCGTATGATTTCGAAGAGGCGGGCGAGCGCCAGTATCCAGCGCTGGCCAGCGGCGGCGATTTCAGCGAAGAGCGCCAGTACCAGCGCCGCGACGGCAGCCTGTTCTGGGCCCTGGTCAGCGGCAGCGCGCTCGATGCGCTGCGGCCCAACGAAGGCAGCATCTGGGTGTACGCCGATATCACGGCGCGCAAGGAAGCCGAGGAAAAGCTGCGCCTGTCGGCCACGGTGCTTGAATACATCGCCGATGGCGTGATGGTGGTCGACATGGACGGCATCATCGTCACCGTCAACCCTGCTTTCACACAGATCACGGGCTACAGCGAAGCCGAGGCGCTGGGCCGGCATGCGTCGCTGACACGCTCCGAACGCCACGACGCGGCGTTTTACACGGCCATGTGGGATGAGTTGACGGCCAACGGCTTCTGGCGCGGCGAGATCTGGAACCGGCGCCAGAACGGCGAGGTGTACCTGGAATGGCTGACCATCAGCGCCGTGCGCGACACGCGCGCGGCCACTACCCATTACGTGGGCGTGTTCAGCGACATTACCCTGATCAAGGAGTCGCAGGAAAAGCTCGACCACATGGCGCACCACGACCCGCTGACGGCGCTGCCGAACCGCCTGCTGTTCCACGACCGCCTGCAGCACGCGCTGCTGCGCGCCGCGCGCGACCAGGAACAACTGGCGATCCTGTTCATCGACCTGGACCGCTTCAAGAATGTCAACGATACCCTCGGCCACCACGTGGGCGACGAATTGCTGCAGAAAGTGGCGGGCCAGTTGGCGGCGCGCCTGCGTGAAGGCGACACGCTGGCGCGCCTGGGCGGCGATGAATTCATCGTGCTGCTCGAACGCATCGACGGCGAATTTGGCGCCACGCAGGTGGCCGAAAAGCTGATGACCATGTTCGACCAGCCATTCACGGTGGCCGGCCATGAATTGTTCGTCACCTGCAGCGTGGGCATCAGCCTGTATCCGGACGATGCACAAGATTTGAACATGCTGATCCGCAACGCCGACGTGGCCATGTACCAGGCCAAGGCGCGCGGGCGCAACGGCTACCGTTTCTACGCGCCGTCGATGACGGGCGAGGGCGTCGAGCGCCTGCGCCTGGAAACCTTTTTGCGCCGTTCGCTGGAAAAGAACGAGATGTTCCTCAATTACCAGCCGCAGGTGGAGATCGACACGGGCCGCCTGGTGGGCGTGGAGGCGCTGGTGCGCTGGAACCACCCGGAACTGGGCCTGGTGCCGCCAGTGCGCTTCATTCCTTTGGCCGAGGACAGCGGCTTCATCAACCAGCTGGGCAAATGGGTGCTCGACGAGGCTTGCCGCCAGATGATGCGCTGGCAGGCGCAGGGCTTGCGCGTGCCGAAGATGGCGGTCAATTTGTCGGCCAAGCAGTTCGAGCGCGGCAGCATCGCCGGCATGGTGGCCGACATCCTCAAGGAAACGGGGCTCGAACCGCAGCGCCTGCAGCTGGAAGTGACGGAATCGGTGATCATGAACACGGGCGACGCCCTGGGCTTCATCAATGACTTGCACGCCATCGGCGTGGGCCTGGCCATCGACGATTTCGGCACCGGTTATTCTTCGCTGGCGTATCTGAAGCAGTTGCCCGTGCAAACCTTGAAGATCGACCGCTCCTTCATCAAGGATATTTCGACCGACGTCAACGACGAGGCGATTGCGATTGCCATCATCGAGCTGGGCAAGAGCATGCATTTGTCGGTGATCGCCGAGGGCGTGGAGACGCAAGAGCAGGCCGCTTTCCTGCTGCGCCACGGCTGCAAGCTGGCGCAAGGCTATTTATATAGCCGCCCGGTGCTGGCACAGGATATGCTGGAGCGCTGGCTCGATGACTAAATACATCCAATAAAGGGAGATCCCATGAGCGGACAACACACCACGTCGCGCCGCCGTTTCCTGCTCGGCGGCCTCGGGCTGGGCGTGGCCGGCGTGGGCGCCCTGGTGCTGGGCTGGGGCGTGCTGCCGCCGCGCCAGCGCCTGAATGGCAGCGCGCCACTGCCCGTCGCCGAGGGTGCCGTGGCGCTGAACGGCTGGCTGGCCATTCAAACAGATGGCATGGTGGCCCTGGCCATGCCGCGCAGCGAAATGGGGCAGGGCGTGCACACGGCCCTGCCGATGCTGGTGGCCGAGGAACTCGACGTGCCCTTGAGCAGCGTCAAGCTGATACAGGCACCGATGGATAAAATCTTCGGCAACGTCGCCATGCTCAAGGATGGCTTGCCATTCCACCCGGACGACCAGGGCCGCCTGAAGGCGCTGGCGCAGTGGACGGTGGCCAAGGCGGCGCGCGAACTGGGCGTGATCGTCACCGGTGGTTCGTCGAGCGTGAAGGATGGCTGGCTTCCCATGCGCGAGGCGGGCGCTTCGGCGCGCGCCATGCTGGTGGGCGCCGCCGCCGCGCAGTGGCAGGTGCCGCACGCGCAGTGCCGCACGCACAATGGCGAAGTGATCCACCCGGACGGCCGGCGCGCCAGCTATGCCAGCCTGGCACAGCGCGCCGCCGGCATCGATCCGGGCAAGCCCGTGCTCAAGTTGCCGAAGGATTTCAAACTGATCGGCCAGCCGGCGCCGCGCCGCGACACGCCAGCCAAAGTCAATGGCAGCGCGCGTTTCGGCATCGATGCGCGCCCCCCCGGCATGCTGTACGCGGCCTTGCAGCTGCCGCCGAGCCTGGGCGACACGCTCGCTTCCTTCGATGCGGCGCCCGTGCTGGCGCTGCCCGGCGTAAGAAAAGTCGCGGACCTGACGGCGGCGTTGGGCCAGCGTGGCGCCTCTTGCGTCGCCGTGGTGGCCGATACGTACTGGCGCGCGAAGACGGCGGCCGCCGCCTTGGCCGTGCAATGGACGGGCGGGCCGCAGGCGGGGGTATCGAGCGCCGGCATCTACACCGAATTTGCCCGCCTGCTCGATACGGAATCGGGATTTACCTACTATTCCAGCGGCAAGGTCGATGCGCAGGCGAGCGGCGCGCAGCGCACGCTGACAGCCGAGTACCGCGCACCGTTCCTCGCGCACGCCGCCATGGAACCCGTCAACTGCACCGCCCAGGTGAAAAACGGCAAGGTGATGCTGTGGGTCTCCACGCAGGCGCCTGGCATCGCCGTCGACGTGGCGGCGAAAGTGGCCGGCGTCGATGCAAAGGATGTGGCGATCGAGGTACTGCTGCTCGGTGGCGGTTTCGGCCGCCGCCTGGAAGTCGATATGGTGGCGCAAGCGGTGGCCATCGCGCTGCAGTGCGACGGCGCACCCGTGCAGCTGGTGTGGACGCGCGAGCAGGACACAAAGCACGATATGTACCGTCCCGCCGCGCTGGCGCGTTTTGCCGCCCGCCTCGATGAGCATGGCCGCATCGCTTCCTGGGAGAATAAATCCGTCAGCGCCTCCATCACGCACCAGTTCTTGCAGCGCAATTTCGGCTTGCCTGGCATGGGGCCGGACAAGACCACGGCCGAGGGCGAATTCGACATGCCGTATGAGATCGCCCACCAGCGTATCGCCCACGTGATCGCCGACAGTGCCGTGCCCGTCGGTTACTGGCGCTCCGTCGGCCACTCGCACAACGCCTTCTTCAAGGAAAGTTTTATCGATGAACTGGCGCATGCGGCGGGGCAGGACAGTGTCGCGTTTCGCCGCGCCATGTTAGCTCAGCATCCGCGCCACCTGGCCGTGCTCGATGCAGCAGTCAGCAAGGCGGGCAGCGCGCCGCCCGGCCACGCGCATGGGGTGGCGCTGCACCAGTCGTTCGGCAGCATCGTGGCGCAAGTGGCGCAGGTGTCCGTGGAAAATGGCGAGATTCGCGTGCAGCGCGTGGTGTGCGCCATCGATTGCGGCATCGCCGTCAACCCGAACATCATCGCCCAGCAGGTGGAGTCGGCCGTGCTGTTTGGCCTGTCGGCGGCGCTGGGCGGCGAGATCACGTTCAAGCAAGGGAAAGCCCTGCAAAGCAATTTCCACGACTATCCCGTGCTGCGCATGGGCCAGGAACCCGTCGTCGAGACGATCATCATCGCCAGCGCCGAGCCGCCCGAAGGCGTGGGTGAGCCCGGCACGCCACCGATCGCGCCGGCCGTGGCCAACGCCGTGTTTATCCTGACGGGGAAACGGCTGCGCAGCCTGCCGCTGCGCCTGGCTTGATGTCGATCAAGATCAATATCAATATCAAGCGAGGGTAGCGGCCAGCAGGTTGCGTAGATTGCAATCGCGCTGCCAGTCGCGCCGTTCCTGCGTGCTGTTTGACAGCGCAGCCAGCTCTTCCTCGCTGAGCGCCTGCTGCGCCTGCACCATGCGGTGCGCCAGGCCGCCGTCGGGCAGCACGGTGCCAAAGAAGGCCACATGGTCTGCATGCTGGATCAGCAGGGTGGGGAAATTGTCGATGTCGAGGTCGCCCACGACGTCGGCCTGGTCTTCGATGTCGATCCAGACGAAGAGTGTGTCAGGGTGGCGCGCGGCCAGTTCCTCGAACGTGGCGCGGTAGGTGCCGCACGTGCCGCACCATAGCGCGCACAGGCAGGCCACGCTCCAGCGCGGGCCGGCCAGGGCTGCCGCGACGTCGCCGCGGTTATCGGAAGTGAGGGTCAGGCTGTGCATGGTTGTCTATATATTAGTAGGCGAATGGGCGTCCGGCGCCGATGCGCGTATTCTACCGCGCCCGGCCACGCCAGTCGCGGCAATGCAAGGGCTTGTTTAAACGTGTTTTTTGATGCAACAGCAGTTTCTAGTGGATAATGCTGGTAATTGCGCGCTGATTACGCTGGTCCATGCTGTTTCCTGGCCCCGCAGCCTGACTCCTCCAGTCTGTTTTCATGCCCTGCCCGGTGTCAGCGCAGCCCCGCCTTTGTTTATATTTTATTATGGAATTAGCCAGCTTATGTTGAGTTACCGCCACGCCTTTCACGCGGGTAATCACGCCGATGTGTTGAAGCATTATGTGCAGATTCAGTTGTTGCAATATCTGAATCAAAAAGATACCGCCTATAGTTATATCGATACCCACTCCGGCGCGGGCGTGTATGCGCTCGACGGTGGTTATGCCTCGAAAAATGCCGAGTACGAGACGGGCATCGCGCCCCTGTGGGACCGCAAGGACTTGCCGGCCTCGCTGGCCGAGTACATGAAGCTGATCAAGGAAATGAATCCGAGCGGCAAGATGCGCTACTACCCGGGTTCGCCGTACTGCGCCGACAAGGTCAGCCGCGAGCAAGACCGTCTGCGCCTGTTCGAGCTGCATCCAGCGGATGCAAAGATTCTGGCCGACAACTTCCGCAAGGTCGAGGCGCATGCGCTGGCCCAGGGCGAACGTCCGACCGTGCGCGGCAAGCGCGTCCTCATCACCCAGGCCGACGGCTTCCAGAGCCTGAAAGCCTTGCTGCCGCCGCCATCGCGCCGCGCGCTGGTGCTGATCGACCCGCCATATGAAGACAAGATGGATTACCGCAAGGTCAAGGACACCCTGGCCGACGCGCTCGTGCGCTTCCCGTCGGGCATCTACGCCGTCTGGTATCCGGTGCTGCAGCGCATGGAATCGCGCCAGTTCGCCGACAAGCTCAAGCAACTGCCGTCGACAGACTGGCTGCACGTGACGTTGACGGTGAATACGCCGTCGCCGGACGGTTTCGGTTTGCACAGCAGCGGCATGTTCATCCTGAACCCGCCGTACACGCTGGAGCCGATGTTGCGCGAAGTCATGCCTTATCTGGTCAAGGTGCTGGGCCGCGACGATGGCGCCAAGTTCGTGCTGGAAACGGGCAAGGGCGGTCAAAAGAATACCGGTACGCGCCGCGTGTAGTGGTGACACCTGAGCAAACCTGCTGCGCGTCGGTATAGGTGGCCTGCGATGCTCGCCGTACTTCAGTACGGTTGCGCTTCTCGGCCATCTCTCCCTTCCGCTCGCGACGGTTTTCTCAAGTGTTGTGACTGTATTGATGGAGCGCCACGGGTTAGATTCGTGGCGTTTGTCGTTAACGGGAAAGTTTACTGTCCCAGCAACAGGAACACGGTAGGCTTCTTGTGGAAATCGGGCGCCTTGCCGGCGGCCAATTGTTTCTTCCACTGCGCGCCATTCCACGTTTGCACGCTTTCCGTGTCCAGGCTGAGGTCGGTGGCGACGCAGATCAGGGTGGAGGGCGCGCATTGCGCCACCAGCGCTTCGAGCATGGTGGCGTTGCGGTAGGGTGTCTCGATGAACAGCTGGGTTTGCTTTTCATTGCGTGAACGCACTTCCAGCTCCTTGATGCGCTTGGCGCGCAGGGCTGCATCGGTGGGCAAGTAGCCGTTGAAGGCAAAGCTCTGGCCATTCAGGCCGCTGGCCATCACGGCCAGCAGAATCGACGACGGCCCCACCAGCGGGCGCACGCGAATAGAGTGCTGATGCGCCAGGCGCACCAGGTCGGCGCCGGGGTCGGCCACGGCCGGCACGCCCGCCTCCGAGACGAGGCCCGCGTCGCGCCCCGCCAGCAGTGGGGCCAGCAAGCCCGCCAGCGCTTGCGCCGGGGTATTCACGTTCAGTTCCGAGATGGTGATTTCCTGCAGCGGCTTGGCCAGCGGATGCTGGTTGCCGATCAATTTCAGGAAGGCGCGCGCCGTCTTGGCGTTTTCCGCGACGAAATAATCGAGTTGCGAAGTGATTTGCCGCACTTGTTCGGGAATGATGTGGGCCAGCGGGTCGTTTGGACTGTCGGACAGGCCGAGGTGGTTGGGGATCAGGTACAGGGTGCCGGTCATATTATTCTTGTCGAAATATTAAAAATTGAAAAACGCCACGCCGGCGCGGCGCAGCATGCCGGTCAGGGCGATCAGGGGCAAGCCGGTGAGGGCGGTCGGGTCGGTACTATCGATGCGATCGAGGAGGGCGATGCCCAGGCCCTCGTTCTTGGCGCTGCCGGCGCAGTCATACGGCTGCTCGATGCGCAGGTAGGCGTCCAGTTCGGCATCCGGCAAGTCGCGCACGGTGACCAGGGTCTGGATATCTTCCACTTGCGCCACGGCGGGCGACTTGCGCCCGTCGAGCAGGCACAGGGCCGTGTGGAACACGGTTTGGCGCCCGCGCATGGTTTGCAGTTGCAGCAGGGCGTTGGCGTGGTTGCCCGGCTTGCCGATCTGCGCGCCATCCAGCGTGGCGACCTGGTCGGAGCCGATGACGACGCTGCCAGGGAAGCGGTCGAGCACGGCTTGCGCCTTCGCTTGCGCCAGGCGCAGGGCCGTGGTGCTGGGGCTTTCACCGGGCAGGGGGCTTTCGTCCAGATCGGGCACGGCCACCTCGAAAGGCAGGCGCAGGCGTTCCAGCAGTTCTTTGCGGTAGGTCGAACTCGATGCAAGAATCAAGCGCAATGGGGCGGAAGTTGGTATCATTCGGTAGTAGTAGATGGTGGCCGGCATGGCCGCGCTGGTCGGTGTCAGTGGAATTTCACGCAAATTTCACGGCGTGGAATCCACAATTGAGGCTCCATGCGGCATGGCGGTGTTGATGAATTTGTTACTGCATTTGTCACTGCATTTATCACTGAGTTTGTCGCGTATCTGGCAATCAGCTTGCAATCAGCACGTCAAAAAAGATGCTAAGGCTTTGACTCGGCGCTAAAAACCCTGTTATTATCGCAGGTTTTCCGGGGAAATTTTCTACCAATGAATGCTTTTGTGATCGACGCCTTTGATTTTTGTCGTATCAGCGGGAGCCGCGAGGGTGTAACTCCTGTCGCTGAAATGACCCGGTTGACCAAGGATTGTGCAGATGCTTCCGGCGACATCGCCTGGAAGGTCGTCGGCGGCACCAGCAAGCTGGGCTACCCACAACTGACCTTGTCGGTCAACGGCACCGTTCAGCTGGTTTGCCAGCGCTGCCTGACCCCGTATGCTTACGCGATTGATTCAACGACTACTCTGATGCTGGGCAAGGATGACGAGCACGCAGACGAGATCGAAGACATCATCAACGATGAAACGATCGACGTGATCGTCGGCAGCCGCAGCATGGATGCCGCGGCCCTGATCGAAGATGAAGCCTTGCTGGCCCTGCCGCAGGTACCCAAACATGACGTCTGCCCCGATACGGCGCAGCTCGATGCTCTCAAGACTGAAAAGAAGTCGCCGTTTGCGGCCCTGAAAGACTTGAAGCCGGAATAAGTAGTAAATAGATGGGGACTCAAAAAACCGTAGCGAGCGGCCCGATATCGTCTTGAGTAGCGCAAG
The DNA here is from genome assembly GCF_051380875.1 of Janthinobacterium woesei. NCBI lineage: Bacteria > Pseudomonadati > Pseudomonadota > Betaproteobacteria > Burkholderiales > Oxalobacteraceae > Janthinobacterium > Janthinobacterium woesei. The sequence goes on along the minus strand of NZ_JBNYXW010000010.1, from coordinate 182,318 downwards.
CGTACAAGAGTACGCCGAGCAACGCAGAGGCGATAGCGGGAAGCGCAGTAGGTTTTCGAGGCTCCTCAGTAAAGAACGTGTCAAACGCGTGTAGTAATCGAGTATGGCAAGTGTAGTAAAACGTAGCATGTAACAAACGATGTCGGTCCGGGCTATTTTCGGGTAGTCTTTGCCGCTGGGATACTCGATTCGCATGTATTTGCTAATCGAATGTGCTAAAATTTTAGAACTTATGTATTAGGAGTCATCATGGCAGTTCAACAGAACAAGAAAACCCCTTCCAAGCGCGGCATGCACCGTTCGCACGACTTCCTGGTCGCGCCGCAATTGAGCGTCGAGCCAGTTACCGGCGAAACACATCTGCGTCACCATATCAGCCCTAACGGCTTCTATCGTGGTCGTAAAGTGTTGAAGACCAAAAACGACGAGTAATCGACGTTTTTGTTGGGTAAGATGAAAGCGGTGTTGCGTGGTTATTCGGCGTGGCGCCGCTTCTTCTTTTTTATCGGCTGCAATTCATCTTGCACTCCGTCATTTTGAATCAAGCTTGCCAGAGCTGTAGTGACATGCGCCGCCTTGGTATGCTCCAGTCCGATTCACATCTTGCCGCAAGCCCTCAGCGGTACTGAATCAACACAAATGACAATCAAAATTTCTATCGACTGCATGGGCGGAGATCATGGTCCCTCAGTCACTATCCCTGCAGCAATTTCCTTCGTAAAACATGAGCCTGAAGCCGAACTGATCCTTGTTGGATTGGAAGACGTGATCCGTGCCGAACTGAAAAAGCATAAAGCTGACACGCATCCGCGCCTGTCGGTATTGCATGCCTCCGAACAAGTTACCATGGACGATCCCCTCGAAGTGGCCCTGCGCCGCAAGAAGGATTCCTCCATGCGCGTGGCCATTGAGCAGGTCAAGAGCGGCGTGGCGCAAGCCTCCGTTTCCGCCGGTAATACGGCAGCCCTGATGGCAGTGTCGCGCTATGTCCTCAAGACGATGTCGGGCGTCGACCGCCCGGCCATCTGCAGCATCTTGCCGAATCAAAAGAATGGCCCGACCTACATGCTGGACTTGGGTGCCAACGTCGATTGCGAACCGCATCACTTGCACCAGTTCGCCATCATGGGCTCCGTGCTCGTCTCGGCCATGGAAGGCATAGAACGCCCCACGATCGGCTTGCTGAACGTGGGCACGGAAGATATCAAGGGCAATGAAGTGGTGAAACTCACCGCCAAGCTGCTGCAGGCGGACCACGCGCGTGGCGCGCTGAACTTCTACGGCAACGTGGAAGGCAACGATATCTTCAAGGGCACCACCGATATCGTCGTGTGCGACGGTTTTGTCGGCAATGTCACCCTGAAGGCCATCGAAGGCCTGGCGCGCCTCATGAAAGACGTACTGACCACCGAATTCAAGCGCAATGCGCTGACCATGCTGGGCGCGCTGATCGCCCGCGGCGCCCTGAAAGCCATCGGCAACCGCCTCAATCCTTCGCGTTACAACGGCGCCAGCCTGCTGGGCTTGCGTGGCCTGGTCTTCAAGAGCCACGGCAGCGCGGATGCCTATTCGTTTGAATGGGCCTTGCGCCGCGCCTTTGATGCGGCAAAAAATGACGTGCAAGCGCACCTGGCCAGCCTGATCGCCGAGCTGATGCCGCGCACGCCAGCACCGGACGAACCTACATCAACAAGCTCTACCATTTAGTGGACGGGTAGCATGACTGTTTTTAGCAAAATCTACAGCAAAATTATCGGTACCGGCAGCTATTTGCCGGAGAAACGCGTCACCAACCAGGATTTGACGGAGCAGCTGGCCGCCAAGGGCATCGAGACCTCGGACGAGTGGATATTCTCGCGCAGCGGCATCTCGGCGCGCCATTACGCGGCGCCGTCGCAAAATTCCTCGGACCTGGGCGTGGAAGCGGCCAAAAAGGCCCTGGAAATGGCTGGTCTGGATGGCAACGACCTGGACCTGATCATCGTCGCCAGCTCGACCCCCGATTTCTTCGGCAGCTTCCCCAGCACCGCCTGCATCGTGCAAAACAAGCTGGGCATCACGAACAACTGCGCCGCCGTCGACGTGCAAGCGGTCTGCAGCGGTTTTGTATATGCAGTGGCCACCGCCGATAGTTTTATTCAATCGGGCATGCATAAGAACGTGCTGGTAATCGGCGCCGAAGTGTTTTCGCGCATCCTCAATTTCGAAGACCGCGGCACCTGCGTGCTGTTCGGCGACGGCGCCGGCGCCATCGTCATGACGGCGTCGACAGAGCCAGGCATCCTGGCGACCAAGCTGCACGCCGATGGCCGCCACTCGAACATCCTCAGCGTGCCGGGCAGCCTGGCCGGTGGCGCACTGGCTGGTAGCGCCTTCCTGTACATGGATGGCCCTGCCGTCTTCAAGCTGGCCGTGTCCGTGCTGGAAAAAGTGGCACATGAAGCGTTGGCCCACGCCAACATGACCGCGGACCAGATCGACTGGCTGATCCCGCACCAGGCGAATATCCGCATCATGAACAGCACGGCCAAGAAACTCGGCTTGCCTTTGGCAAAGATGGTCGTTACCGTCGACCAGCATGGCAACACTTCGGCCGCTTCGATCCCGCTGGCGCTCGACATCGCCGTGCGCGATGGCCGCGTCAAGAAGGGCGATAACGTCATGATGGAAGGCGTGGGCGGCGGCTTTACCTGGGGCGCCGTGCTGGCGCGCATGTAAACGAAACGCCGAAACGCCGAAACGCCGAAACGCGCAACAATATTAAAAAACGGAGTCGACATGACACAATTTGCATTTGTTTTCCCAGGCCAGGGCTCGCAAGCCATTGCGATGCTCGACGGTTTCGCTGGCAACCGCGTGGTGGCCGATACGCTGGCCGAAGCGTCGGACGCCCTGCAATTCGACCTGGGCAAGCTGATCGCCGAAGGTCCGAAGGAAGCGCTGGACCTGACCACCAATACCCAGCCCGTGATGCTGACGGCGGCCGTGGCCGTCTACCGCGCCTGGCTGGCAGCGGGCGGCACCGTGCCGGGCGTCGTTGCCGGCCATAGCCTGGGCGAATACTCGGCGCTGGTCGCCGCCGGCGTCATCGCGTTCAAGGACGCCGTGCCGCTGGTGCGTTTCCGCGCGCAAGCGATGCAGGAAGCCGTGCCGGTAGGGCAGGGCACGATGGCTGTCGTGCTGGGCCTGTCGGACGATGACGTGCGCGCCGCCTGTGTAGAAGCGGCAGCGGAAAACCCGGCCCTGGTGGTCGAGCCCGTCAATTTCAATGCGCCTGCGCAAGTGGTCATCGCCGGTCACACGGCGGCCGTCGAGCGCGCCTGCGAACTGGCCAAGGCCAAGGGCGCCAAGCGCGCCATGAAGCTGCCCGTTTCGGCGCCGTTCCACTCGTCGCTGCTGAAACCTGCATCGGACCGCCTGCGCGAGTACATGGCTGGCTTGACTTTCCTGGCGCCGCAAATCGCCCTGATCAACAACGTCGACGTGGCCATCGTCAACGATCCGGCCGGCATCAAGGATGCCCTGGTGCGCCAAGCCGCCAGCCCCGTGCGCTGGGTGGAAACCATGCAAAAGGTCGCCGCCGACGGCATCACGCAAGTGATCGAGTGCGGTCCGGGCAAGGTCCTGATGGGCCTGGCCAAGCGCATCGATCCGGTGCTGGTGGGCGACGCCATCGTCGACCAGGCTTCGTTGGAACGCATTTTGACGCAGCTCAAGTAAACAGAGGGCGGCAGCGAGGCTGCCGCGACCTTTCTTCAGTTAAGGACATTCATGAATTTAGTAAATCAAGTCGTGCTGGTCACGGGCGCCTCGCGCGGCATCGGCCGCGCCATCGCCACCGAACTGGGCAAACAGGGCGCCACCGTAGTCGGCACCGCCACCTCGGAAGCGGGCGCGCAAGCCATCACTGACTATCTGGCCACCGCCGGCGTGGCCGGCAAGGGCCTGGTCCTGAACGTGACCGATGCGGCGCGCTGCACGGCCGTCGTCGACGAAGTGCAGAAAACCTACGGCAGCCTGTCGATCCTGGTCAACAATGCGGGCATCACGCAAGACCAGCTGGCCATGCGCATGAAGGATGAAGAGTGGGACAGCGTGATCCTGACGAACCTGTCGGCCGTCGGCCGTTTGTCGCGCGCCGTATTGCGTGGCATGATGAAAGCCAAGGCTGGGCGTATCATTAATATCACGTCGGTGGTCGCCTCGTCGGGCAACCCTGGCCAGATGAATTACGCGGCGGCCAAGGCCGGCGTGGAAGGCATGAGCCGTGCACTGGCGCGCGAAATCGGCAGCCGCAACATTACCGTGAACTGCATCGCGCCAGGTTTTATCGATACCGACATGACCAAGTCGCTGAGCGAAGAGCAGCACGCGGCCCTGTTGACGCAAATTCCCCTGTCCCGCCTGGGCAAGCCGGAAGATGTAGCCGCCGCCGTGGCCTTTCTGGCCTCGCCGCAAGCGGCCTATATCACGGGCACGACCCTGCACGTGAATGGCGGAATGTACATGAATTGATGTGAAAGCTGGACGGGGGCGGCCACCATGGCATGATTCAATGGCCGTTTTTGTCTATAATCGCATCTTTTAGCAGCAGCTTCGGCCGAATTAGCAGCAGACGCCGAAATTAGTATTCGGACGCGCAAACCTGATAAAATGCGCGCACTTTCCGTAACACACACTTTGGAGCAATAACATGTCGGATATCGAACAACGCGTTAAGAAAATCGTCGCTGAGCAACTGGGCGTTGCAGAAGCAGACATCAAAATCGAATCCTCCTTCGTCGACGATCTCGGCGCCGATTCCCTGGACACCGTGGAACTGGTCATGGCCCTGGAAGACGAATTCGAAATGGAAATCCCTGACGAACAAGCTGAAAAAATCACCACCGTGCAACAGGCGATCGACTACGCCACTGCACACGTCAAGGCCTAAGCCTGTCTGACCGACTTCAGGAGAATCGCTTGAGCCGTTCTAAAAACCGTCGTGTTGTTGTCACCGGCCTGGGCTGCGTTTCACCTGTCGGCAATACTATTGCCGAGGCGTGGGGCGCAATCGTTGAAGGTAAATCCGGCATCGCCACGATTACCAAGTTTGATGCACTGCCATTCACCACGCATTTTGCCGGTGAAGTCAAAGGTTTCAATATCGAAGATTACATCTCCGGTAAGGAAGCCCGCCACATGGATACCTTTATCCATTACGGCATGGCTGCGGGCATCCAGGCGATCCAGGACTCCGGTCTGGAAGTGACCGAAGAAAACGCCGAGCGTATCGGTGTCATCATCGGTTCCGGTATCGGTGGCTTGCCGCTGATCGAGGAAACCAAGTCCGAGTACGAAAAGCGCGGTCCGCGCCGTATCTCGCCATTTTTCGTGCCTGCCTCGATCATTAACATGATCTCTGGCAACCTTTCGATCAAATATGGTCTGAAGGGCCCGAACCTGGCGATCGTGACGGCGTGTACTACCGGTTTGCACAGCATCGGTGCTGCAGCACGCATGATCGAGTACGGCGATGCCGACGTCATGATTGCCGGCGGTGCTGAATCGACCGTGTCGCCGCTGGGCCTGGGCGGTTTCGCCTCGGCACGCGCCTTGTCGACCCGCAACGACGATCCGGCAACGGCATCGCGTCCGTGGGATACCGACCGCGACGGCTTCGTGCTGGGCGAGGGCGCTGGTGTCATGGTGCTGGAAGAGTACGAGCACGCGGTCGCCCGTGGTGCCAAGATCTATGCCGAAGTGCATGGTTTCGGGATGAGCGCAGATGCTTATCACATGACCTCGCCGCTGGAAGATGGTAGCGGCGGCAGCAAATCGGTGATCGCGGCCCTCAACAACGCAGGCTTGAACCCGGATCAGATTCAGTACCTGAACGCGCACGGTACGTCGACCCCGCAAGGCGACATGGCCGAAGTGATGGGCATCAAGCGCACCTTCGGCGAGCACGCCAAGAACCTGGTCGTCAACTCGACCAAGTCGATGACGGGCCATTTGCTGGGCGGCGCGGGCGGTCTGGAAGCAGTGTTTACGGTCCTGGCAATACACCATCAGGTGTCGCCACCGACCATCAACATCTTCAACCAGGATCCGGCTTGCGATCTCGATTTCTGTGCCAACACGGCGCGTGAAATGAAGATCGATTATGCAGTGAAGAATTCGTTCGGCTTCGGCGGAACGAATGGCACGCTGATTTTCGGTAAAGCGAAATAAGTAGGAACTTTCAAGCGCTCGCTACGGTCTAACTGTAGTGAGCGCTGATTCGGCGCCAACGCTCGTTGGCGTCTGAATTTGCCCGGCATGGTGTCGGCGCGCCTTTTTTCCCCATGAAGTATGTCAATCGCGGTAGCGGCTGTTATTCGCACGCCTGTCTGTTTGCGCCTGCTGCAAGCGCTGCTGGGTCTGTGCGCCGTATTGGCCGCCTGGCCCTTGTGCGGCGCCTGGAGCAGTGCGCCTGCGCCCGATGTGCTGGTGGGTGGCTATGCGCTGGGCAGCGTCGCTGCGCTGCTGAGTGCGGCTGGTGGCGTTTTTTTATTGTTTTTACTGCGCTGGCGCAGAAAGCCGCAAGCGCTTGATATTTCGCCGGTCGGCCAATTGCGGCTGGCGGTATATCTGGAGCATGGTGCGGTGCCAGGTACCGGCGCTGGCGGGCTGCCGGCGCAAGCCGGGCCGCTGTCAGCGGTATTACCGGTATCGCCAGTGCCGCCGGTACCGCCATTGCCGGCGCTACCGCCCCTGCTGCGCTTGCTGCCGGGTTCCACCCTGTGGCCGTCGCTGCTGGTGCTGTGCCTGGTTGATGGCGCGGGGCGGCGCACTGCCGTGCTGGTGCAGCGCGGGCGCAGCTGCGCAGCGTTCCGCCAACTGGCCGTGGCCTGCCGGGCCATCGCGGCGCGAGGAAAGGAAGAATAAAAGTGGGGTGAACACTGAACTTCTTGCAGCGGGCCAACTCTATATTCATACAGGCGCCCACGCTGCATGCCAACAGGGACATTGGCCGTGAGGACAGAGCGCGAGTATGACCAGTTACTGGTCGAGCGGGTGCAGGCCGGCGACAAGCGGGCATTTGACGTGCTGGTATCGAAATACCAGCGCCGCCTGATGCGTCTTGTATCGCGCCTGGTGCATGACCCTGCGGAGGCTGAAGATGTGGTGCAAGAAACCTTTATCAAAGCGTACCGTGCGCTACGCCATTTTCGCGGCGATGCCGCCTTCTATACCTGGCTGTATCGCATCGGCATCAATACGGCCAAGAATTATCTCGTCACCCAGGGGCGGCGGGCCGCCACGTCCAGCGATGCGGACGCCGACCAGGCGGAATCCTTCGATGACGGCAACAAGTTGCGCGATAATAATACGCCTGAATCGGTGCTGGCCAGCAAGCAGATTGCGGCGACCGTCAATGCCGCCATGGATGTGCTGCCCATCGAGTTGCGCACGGCCATCGTGCTGCGCGAGATCGAGGGGCTGAGCTACGAAGAAATAGCGCAGATCATGGCTTGTCCCATCGGCACCGTGCGCAGCCGCATTTTCCGCGCACGCGAAGTGATCGCGGAGAAATTGAAGCCTTTACTGGACATGCCGATTGACAAGCGCTGGTAATGTAATGAATATGGGATTGGCATGGCTGCGTCCGGTTTCCATGCCGATCCTCTCGACATGCAGGGCCTATCATGGACACGCACACACGATTGCACAAGACGATTTCCGCGCTGGCCGATGGCGAGCTGGCGACCAGTGAACTCGAACTGGCGTTTGCCGCCCTCGACACGGACGAGGGCCGCCAGGCTTGGGAAGCGTATGGCCGCATCGGCGATGCCTTGCGCTCGGACCTGTGCGGCCATGAGCTGAGCGCGCATTTTGACGCGCAGCTGGCCAGCCGCCTGGCCAATGAGCCGGCGCCTGGCCGCGACGGCGGGATTGCACCCGTATCCGGCGCGCTCGTGCCGCCGGGCATGCCTGAGCCGCTGGAGATGGGGCCCCTGGCGCAGCGCTAGTGAACGTTTCCCTGCCGGACGCGCCTTGCGCGCGTTTCGCGCACCTTACGCGAGGCTTAATGCCCGTCTTCGCGCTTGACATTGCCCATCAGCACGCTTGACACTAGGAACAGGCAATATCTTGCTTTTGCGATATATTGTTGCATGGTTTGCCATGCGTGCTGTCAGGTGTGTTTGACCCTGGGATTTTCGGGATGGCGGTGAATCATGCACGCAGGCAATCGCCTGATCCGTTTTAATATTCGAAAAGATCCTTTCCATGAAAAAATCGATGTGTGCCGCCAGCAAGACGTTTTCGGTGAAGACGCTTTCCGCCTTGTGCTTCGGTACGGCTGGCGTCTTCTTCGCCCCGGCCATGCTGGGCCTGGCGCCGCAAGCGGTCGCTGCCGTACCGGCCGTGAAGCTGCCTGACTTTTCGGACCTGGTCGACGCCGTCGGCCCCGCCGTCGTGAATATCCGCACCACCGAGCGCCTGAAAATGGGCGGCGCGGCCGGCGGCCAGGACGAGCAGGAGATGCAGGAATTCTTGCGCCGCTTCTTTGGCGGTGCCGTGCCGGCGCCGCGTCAGCAGGCGCCACGCAGCCGCCGCGCCGTGCCGCAGGAGCAGGAAGTGCAGCGCGGGGTCGGTTCCGGCTTCATCATCTCCGCCGACGGTTACGTGCTGAGCAATGCGCACGTGGTCGATGGCGCCGATGAAGTGTACGTGACCCTGACGGACAAGCGTGAATTCAAGGCCAAGGTGATCGGCTTTGACGCCGCCACCGACGTGGCGCTGCTGAAAATCGAAGGCGGTAACCTGCCGCGCTTGAGCATCGGCGACTCGAACAAGATCCGCGTGGGCGAGTGGGTGATCGCCATCGGTTCGCCCTTCAACCTGGAAAATACCGTCACGGCCGGCATCATTTCGGCCAAGGCGCGCGACACGGGCGACTACCTGCCGCTGATCCAGAGCGACGTCGCTGTCAATCCCGGTAACTCGGGCGGCCCGCTGATCAATATGCGCGGCGAGGTGATCGGCATCAATTCGCAGATCGCTACCTTGTCCGGCGGCTACAACGGCATTTCGTTTGCCGTGCCCATCGACGACGCCATGCGCGTGGGCGAGCAACTGAAGAAAACGGGCAAGGTGGTGCGCGGGCGTATCGGCGTGCAGATCGGCGCTGTCAGCAAGGAAGTGGCCGAATCGCTGGGCTTGCCGAATGCGAACGGCGCGCAAGTGTCGATGGTCGAGCCGGGTGGCGCGGCCGACAAGGCGGGCATCAAGCCGGGCGACATCATCCTGAAATTCAACGCTGCAGCCATCGAGCGCTGGTCCGACCTGCCGCGCCTGGTCGGCGGCACCACTGTCAATGGCAAGTCCAACATCACCATCTGGCGCAATGGCGCGCAGCAAACCTTGCCCATCACGGTGAGCGAGCTGGAAGGCGACAAGGTGGTCAAGAAGGCGGAAGTGCAAGCCGTCAACGTGCTGGGCCTGAAGGTCAGCGACGTGCCAGCGGCCAGGAAGCAAGAGCTGAAGATCGATGGCGGTGTGCAGGTGGACGACGCGGACGGCGTGGCGGCCCTGGCCGGCCTGCAGTCTGGCGACGTGATCTTGCAACTGAACAACGTTGCGGTGAAGGATGCCAAGCAATTCAATGCGCTGGTGGCCAAGCTCGATCCGAAGAAGCCGGCAGCCGTGCTGGTGCGCCGTGGCGAGGCGGCGCAGTTCGTCTCGCTGCGCCCATCGGCCAAATAATTCTTTTAAACCCGCATCCCAATTGAAGGCTGGGGTCGACCCTCAGGGGCCGACCCCAGTCGTTGCTGTTGGGGTTATTCAAATTCTCATGCACTTCACCCTCTATTCCCGCAGTTATTGCCATTTATGCCAGGACATGCTGGATGCCTTGCTCCTGCTGCAGCCCCCTGGAAAGCCGTTCACGGTCGCGGTGATCGACATCGACGAGTCACTTGACGCCAGCTTGCTGGTGCGCTTCGACGAGCTGGTGCCGGTGCTGTTTGGTGATCTGGCGCAGCCGCAGCTGTGCCACTATTTTCTCGATGAGGCGGCCGTGCGCCGCTACCTGGCGTAGCACCAATAGCAAGATTGACACTGCATTGCACCATTTTGGTGCTGAAAACAGGCAAATTGTGGCCTTGCCCCGGCGCGTGTCTCTGAAAGACGGGCTTTCTACTCTGAAATCCGGTAAAATGGGAAGGTCGAAAAAGCTACTGTCCGAGGCAGCAGCTTCTGTCGCTTCAAAAGCGCTCGCCTGGGCATGCAGATGTCCTGCTCGGAGCGCTTTTTTCATCATGAGTGGGGTGCCCGGTTTTGGCCCGGTCTGGCCCGAGCATGATCCCCATGATTCCTGTTAAAGCAGTGTCGTCACTTCGCACATATATTAGTTAATGAACAACATACGCAACTTCTCCATCATCGCCCATATTGACCACGGTAAATCGACCCTGGCTGACCGCATCATTCAATTGTGCGGCGGCTTGTCCGACCGCGAGATGGAGGCGCAGGTGCTCGATTCGATGGATCTGGAGCGCGAACGCGGCATTACCATCAAGGCGCAAACGGCGGCCCTGCACTACAAGGCACGCAATGGCCAGATCTACAACCTGAACCTGATCGATACGCCGGGCCACGTCGACTTCAGCTATGAAGTGTCGCGCTCGTTGTCGGCCTGCGAAGGCGCGCTGCTGGTCGTTGACGCATCGCAAGGCGTGGAAGCGCAAACCGTGGCCAATTGCTATACGGCGCTGGAGCTGGGTGTGGAAGTGGTGCCCGTGCTCAACAAGATCGACTTGCCGAACGCCGATCCTCCGAACGCCATTGCCGAAATCGAAGACGTGATCGGCATCGATGCGTCCGACGCCGTGCATTGCTCGGCGAAGACCGGCTTCGGCGTGCTGGACGTGCTCGAGCAGCTGATCGTCAAGGTGCCGCCCCCGAAGGGCGACCCCGATGCGCCGCTGCAGGCGCTGATCGTCGACTCCTGGTATGACGCCTATGTGGGCGTGGTCATGCTGGTGCGCGTGGTCAACGGTACCCTGAAACCAAAAGACAAGATCCTCCTGATGGCCACCGATTCGGTGCAGCTGGTGGAAGACATCGGCGTGTTTTCGCCCCGTTCGCAATCGCTGCCGCAATTGTCGGCTGGGCAGGTGGGCTTCATCATTGCCGGTATCAAGGAATTGAAGGCGGCCAAGGTGGGCGATACCGTCACCCTGGCCAGCCGTCCTGCTGCCGCGCCATTGCCAGGCTTCAAGGAAGTGCAGCCGCAAGTGTTTGCCGGCCTGTTCCCGGTCGAGGCGAACCAGTACGATGCGCTGCGCGACTCGCTGGAAAAGCTGAAACTGAATGACGCCGCCCTGATGTACGAGCCGGAAGTGTCGCAGGCGCTGGGCTTCGGCTTCCGCTGCGGCTTCCTGGGCCTGCTGCACATGGAAATCGTGCAAGAGCGCCTGGAGCGCGAATTTGACATGGACCTGATCACGACGGCGCCAACCGTGGTGTACGAAGTGATCCAGCGCGATGGCACCATGATCAGCGTCGACAATCCGTCGAAGATGCCCGATCCGTCGCGCATCGAGGAAGTGCGCGAGCCTATCGTCACGGTCAATCTGTACATGCCGCAGGAATATGTCGGCTCCGTGATCACCCTGTGTATCGGCAAGCGCGGCATCCAGATGGACATGAGCTACCACGGCCGCCAAGTCAAGCTGGTGTATGAAATGCCGATGGCCGAGATCGTGCTGGACTTCTTCGATCGCCTGAAATCGACGTCGCGCGGCTATGCCTCGATGGATTACGAGTTCAAGGAATACCGCGCGGCCGACGTGGTCAAGGTCGACATGCTGATCAACAGCGAAAAAGTCGATGCGCTGGCCATTATCGTCCACCGTTCGAACAGCCAGTACCGTGGCCGCCAGGTGGCCGCCAAGATGCGCGAGCTGATCCCGCGCCAGATGTTCGACGTGGCGATTCAGGCGACCATCGGCGCCAACATCATTTCTCGCGAGAACGTCAAGGCCTTGCGCAAGAACGTGCTGGCGAAGTGCTATGGCGGCGACATTAGCCGCAAGAAGAAATTGTTGGAAAAACAAAAAGCGGGTAAGAAACGCATGAAGCAAGTGGGTTCCGTGGAAATCCCGCAAGAAGCATTCCTGGCAATTTTACAAGTGGATGGTTGATACATGAACCTGCAAGTGATCTTAGGAAATTTCGCTTTAATCCTGTTCGTACTGATGGTATTGACGGGCCTGGTCTGGTGCCTGGACGTGTTTTACCTGTCCAAGCAGCGCCGCCTTGCGGCCGACCGCGCCCTGGCGCAGTTCGATGCGCGCCAGTCCAAGCTGGCCGCTGAGGGCATCAAGTCCGATGCGGGCGGCAGCCGTGCCGCCATCGAGGCAGCGTTGTTGCGCCAGCCGACCTGGGTCGAGTATTCGGGCAGCTTTTTCCCTGTCATCGCGCTGGTATTCTGCTTGCGCTCGTTCTTGTACGAGCCATTCAAGATCCCGTCGAGCTCGATGGTGCCGACCTTGCTGGTGGGCGACTTGATCCTGGTGAACAAGTTCACCTATGGCATCCGTTTGCCGATCATCAACAAGCGCATCATCGAAGTGAATGACCCGCAGCGCGGCGACGTGATGGTGTTCAAGTACCCGAAAGATATGTCGCAAGACTATATCAAGCGCGTGATCGGCGTGCCTGGTGATAAAATTACCTATGAAAACAAGCGCTTGACGGTCAATGGCAAGGAAGTGCAGTACACGCCGCTGGACGACTACCTGGACGACGAAAGCACCGTTTACCACAAGCAACTGGAAGAAAACCTGACTGGCGTGAGCCACCGCATCCTCAACGATGCGCCGGCGCCGACCCTGAACTTGCGCGAAGTCAAGGATTTCCCGCACAAGGATGGCTGCGACTACAACGAAGACGGTTTCACGTGTGTAGTGCCACCAGGTAACTATTTCATGATGGGCGATAACCGCGACAATAGTGCGGACAGCCGCTACTGGGGCTTCGTGCCGAACGAGAACATCGTCGGCAAGGCATTCCTGGTGTGGATGAACTTCAGCAATCCGAAACGCGTGGGCGGCATACACTAGGCCGGCCTGGTCTGTAAAGACCACCCATGGCTGCCGCGCCGATCCTTCGCGCGGCGGCCAGCCGAATTACTCAGATGACACAGAAACAACAATGAATCTTCAGTTATTGCAAACCCGTCTAGGCTATACGTTCCAGGATGCTGGCCTGTTGCAGCAAGCCTTGACGCATCGTAGCCACAGCAGTTTGCATAATGAGCGGCTGGAATTCCTCGGCGACTCGATCCTCAACTGCGTAGTCGCCTCCATCCTGTACGAACGCTTCAGGAGCATCGACGAGGGCGATTTGTCGCGCCTGCGCGCCAATCTGGTGAAACAGCAGTCGCTGTATGAAATCGCGCAAAAGCTGGAATTGTCGCAATTTTTGCGCTTGGGCGAAGGCGAACTGAAATCGGGCGGTTTCCGCCGCCCGTCCATCCTCGCCGATACGCTGGAAGCCTTGCTGGGCGCCATCTTCCTTGACACGGGCTTCGACGCTGCCAGCACGGTGATCCGCGCCTTTTACATTCCCATCCTCGACTCGGTCGATCCGCAAACGCTGGGCAAGGATGCCAAGACCTTGCTGCAGGAGTTTTTGCAAAGCAAGAAAATTTCGCTGCCACAATATAACGTGGTGGCCACCCACGGCGCCGCCCACAGCCAGGAATTCGAGATCGAATGCCTGGTGCCAAAATTGAATATCCAGGTTTACGGCCGTGGCGGAAGCCGCCGCGCCGGTGAGCAAGCCGCCGCCAAACTGGCGCTGGACGTGGCCGAGCAGGCACTACTGAAGTCGCCTGCCGCCAGCCGCAAGCCCAAACCGCGCGCCGCCCAGCTCAAGCTGGCCGGTATTGCCACCATCCAGAGCGACGACGCGGTTGCCCCTGCGGCCCCGGCGATCGCCGCTCACACTACACAGAATCGACACTAGCATGACAGCCACCAAAATGCCCGACAACTTCCGCTGCGGCTATATCGCCATCGTGGGCCGCCCCAACGTGGGCAAATCGACCCTGATGAACGTGCTGATCGGCGCGAAGGTCAGCATCACTTCGCGCAAGGCGCAAACCACGCGCCACCGCATCACGGGCATCCAGACGGTGCCGGACGCGCAATTCATCTACGTCGACACGCCTGGCTTCCAGACGCGCCATTCGAACGCGCTGAACAAGACGCTCAACAAGACTGTCACGAACACCCTGATTTCCTCGGACGTCATCCTGTACGTGATCGAGGCGGGCACGTTTGGCCCGGCCGACCAGCAAGTAATGGATCTGCTGCCGAAGGAAGTGCCATGCATCCTGGTCATCAACAAATCCGACCGCATCAAGGATAAAGCCGTCTTGTTGCCGTTCGCGCAAAAGATTGCCGCCATGCGCGACTTTGCCGCCATCGTGCCCGTCTCGGCCAAGCTGCACTTCCAGCTGGAAGGCTTGCAGAATGAAATCAAGCGTTTCATGCCGGAAAACCAGCCCATCTTTGGACCGGACGACATCACCGACCGCAGCGAAAAATTCCTTGCCTCGGAAATCGTGCGCGAAAAACTCTTCCGCTTCGTCGGCGACGAACTGCCATACACGAGTACCGTGCTGATCGAGAAATTCGAGCAGGAAGGCGATTTGCGCCGCGTGTTTGCCGCCATCCTGGTCGAGCGCGATATGCATAAGTCCATGGTTATCGGCAACAAGGGCGCGCGCCTGAAAGATATCTCGACGCAGTCCCGCCTGGACATGGAAAAACTCTTCGGTGGCCCCGTGTACCTGGAAATCTGGGTCAAGGTCAAATCGGGCTGGGCCGATAACGAGGCGGGCTTGCGCGCCTACGGCTACGAGTAATCCGCAACCCGGGGGCGACGCCACACGCATGAGCACCAGCACGCCAGCGCATCCCGGGATCGCGCCAGCCCCTCCTGCCGCACCTGTCCCTGCGCCGGTGGCCCTTGCGCCGCCGGCAGCAACTTGCGCATCTTCCAGTCCGGCCGCGCCCCGGCGCAGCCGTCCGCCTGGGCGCGACGGCAAGATCACGGGCCAGCCAGCCTTCGTGCTGCACAGCTATCCGCATAAAGAAACCAGCCTCATCGTCGACGTGTTTACGCGCGAATATGGCCGCATTGCGCTCGTCGCCAAGGGCGCCAAGCGGCCCCATTCGCAGTTGCGCGGCGTGCTGCAGACGTTTCAACCGCTGCAAGCGGGCTGGACGGGTAAATCCGAGCTACGCATCCTGACGGGCGCCGAATGGGTGGGCGGCATGTTGCCGCTGGAAAAGACCGCCTTGCTGTGCGGCTTTTACCTGAATGAATTGCTGGTGAAATTGCTGGCGCGCGACGACCCGCACCCCGTCTTGTTCGACCACTACGTTGCCACTTTGAATCAACTGGCGCACAATGAGCCGCCGCCCATCGTGCTGCGCAAGTTCGAGCGCGCCCTGCTCAAGGAAACGGGCGTGGCGGCCGACCTGACCCGCTGCACGGGCACGCGCCAGGCCGTCGATGCGGGGCAGGTGTACGTGGTCGACCCGGAGCGGGGGCCGCGTCCGGCGCGCGCCAGCGATGCCTGGCCCAGGATCACGGGCAAGACCCTGCTCGACATGGAGCGCGAAGATTATCTTGACGTGGCCACGCAGGCGCAAAGCAAGCTGCTGATGCGCTTCCTGCTGGCCCATCAACTGGGGGGGGGCACCTTGAACACGCGCCAGATACTGATCGATTTAATGCAGCTGTAGTGGTGCTTTGCGGCACTACGGCACACTATGGATACCACCTATGAGCTTCTTGCAGCCTTCCGGCCCTGTCATCGACCTGGGCGTCAATATCGACCATGTCGCCACCTTGCGCAATGCGCGCGGCACGCCATACCCTGATCCGATCCGTGCAGCCCTGCTGGCCGAACAGGCGGGCGCCGACGCCATCACCCTGCATTTGCGCGAAGACCGCCGCCACATCAAGGATGCGGACGTGATCGCCATCGCGCCGCAATTGCTTACGCGCATGAATCTGGAAGCGGCCGTGACCCAGGAAATGCTGGACTTCGCCTGCCGCATCCGCCCGGCAGATGTTTGCCTGGTGCCGGAAAAGCGCACGGAAGTGACCACCGAAGGCGGCCTCGACGTGGTGCGTTATTTCAAGGAAGTGCAGGCTGCCGTCCAGCAACTGCAGGGCGAGGGCATCCGCGTGAGCCTGTTCATCGATGCTGACGAGCAACAGATCGCCGCCGCAGCCGAACTCGGTGCGCCCGTCATCGAGCTGCACACGGGCCGCTATGCCGATACGGCAGGCGCCGAGCAACTGGCCGAGCTGGAGCGCATCAAGGCGGGCGTGCTGTTTGGCGTGGGCCGCGGCTTGAAGGTCAACGCGGGCCACGGCTTGCATTACAGTAACGTGCAGGCGATTGCCGCCATTGCCGATATTAGCGAACTGAACATTGGCCACGCCATCGTCGCCCATGCCGTGTTTGTCGGCTGGGAAAACGCCGTGCGCGAAATGAAGGCCATCATGGTGGCCACGCGCCTGGGCAGCAAAGCATAAACACGCGGACAAGGGAGGCCACCATGATCTATGGCATCGGTACCGATATTTGCAAGATTCCCCGCATCGAGGCGGCGCTGGCCCGCCACGGCGAGCGTTTCGCAAAAAAGATACTGGGGCCGCAGGAACTGGAGAAATTCCGTGCCCGCAGCGCGAAAAATGCCGTGCGCGGCGTGCGCTTCCT
Organism: Janthinobacterium woesei; assembly: GCF_051380875.1. NCBI lineage: Bacteria > Pseudomonadati > Pseudomonadota > Betaproteobacteria > Burkholderiales > Oxalobacteraceae > Janthinobacterium > Janthinobacterium woesei. The sequence continues at coordinate 165,541 of NZ_JBNYXW010000010.1, read as the reverse complement.
GGCCACGCGCTTCGCGGCAAAAGAGGCGTTTTCCAAGGCCATCGGGCTGGGCCTGCGCATGCCGATGACCTGGCCCGCCGCGCAGATGCTGAACCACCCCAGCGGCAAGCCGATGATCGTCTGCAGCGGCGTGCTGGCGGACTTCATGCAACAGCACCGCCTGAGCGCGCAAGTGACCATCAGCGATGAAGAGGAGTACGCGGTCGCATTTGTGATCGTGGAGCAAGCAGCGCAACAATGAGCCAGCAATGACCGAAGCAAGCCCAGAACCGACCCTAGAACCGACCTTGGCCGAGACGCCACCCGATCCCCGTGCGCAAGTGCTGGCCACCGTGGCCAAACTGCCCAATTTGCCCGGCGTGTACCGTTATTTCGATGCCAGCGACAAAGTGTTGTATGTTGGCAAGGCGCGCGACCTGAAAAAACGTGTCTCCAGTTATTTCCAGAAGAACCTGGCCAGCCCGCGCATCGCCATGATGGTCGAGCGCATCGCGCGCCTGGAAACGACGGTCACGCACAGCGAAGCGGAAGCGCTGATCCTGGAAAACAACTTGATCAAGGCGTTGCAGCCGCGCTACAACATCCTGTTTCGCGACGACAAGTCCTACCCCTACCTGAAGATCACGGGTGGCGATGCGCCGCGCATGGTGTATTACCGGGGTGCGGTGGACAAGAAAAACCAGTATTTCGGGCCGTTTCCCAGTTCCTGGGCCGTCAAGGAATCGATGCAGATCCTGCAAAAGGTGTTTTTGATCCGCACCTGCGAGGATAGCGTGTATGCGAACCGCACGCGGCCATGCCTGCTGCATCAGATCGGCCGCTGCAGCGCGCCCTGCGTGGACCTGATCGGCAAGGAAGACTATAAAAACGACGTGGAAAACGCGGCGCGCTTCTTGCGCGGGCGCCAGAGCGAAGTGATGGCCGACCTGGAAAAGAAGATGCATGCCTTTGCTGCCGAGCTGAAATTCGAGCAGGCGGTGGTGGTGCGCAACCAGATCAATTCGCTGTCGCGCGTGCTGCACCAGCAGAGCATGGAAACGACGGGCGACGCCGATGTCGACATTCTCGCCGTGCTGGTGCAGGGCGGGCGCGCCTGCGTCAACCTGGCCATGGTACGCGGCGGGCGCCACCTGGGCGACCGTGCCTACTTCCCCAGCCAGCTGAGCGACGCGGCGGCTATTGCGGAAGCGCCCCTCGAAGTAGAAGTGCTCGCCGCCTTCCTGGCCCAGCACTACACGGAAAAATTCATCCCCGGCACCCTGATCCTGAATATCGAATTCGATCAGCCGGCCCTGATGGTGGCCCTGATGGAACAGTGCGGCCACCGTATCAACCTGATCTTCCAGCCGCAGGGGCAGCGCCGCCAGTGGCTTGAGCTGGCGCAAAAGGGTGCCGGGATTTCGCTGGCCCGCCTGCTGTCGGAGCAAGGCTCGCAGCAGTCGCGCACGCGCGCGCTGGCCGAAGCGCTGCGCCTGGAAACGGAAGATATCGACAGCTTGCGCGCGGAGTGTTTCGATATCAGCCACACGCAGGGCGAAGCGACGCAAGCGTCGTGCGTGGTATTCCACCACCACGCCATGCAGAACGGCGAATACCGGCGTTATAACATCAACGATATTACGCCCGGCGACGATTACGCCGCCATGCGCCAGGTACTGATGCGCCGCTACGAAAAAGTCGCCAACGGTGATGGCGTCATGCCCGACGTGGTCCTGATCGACGGCGGCAAGGGGCAGATCGAAATGGCGCGCCAGGTATTTGCCGAACTGGGACTCGATATCAGCCTGATTGTGGGCGTAGCCAAGGGGGAAGGGCGCAAAGTGGGCCTGGAAACCTTGCTCTTCGTCGATGGCCGGCCGGCGCAGGAACTGGGCAAGGAATCTGCGGCCTTGATGCTGATCGCGCAGATCCGCGACGAGGCGCACCGCTTTGCCATTACCGGCATGCGCGCCAAGCGCGCCAAGACGCGCCAGACTTCGCGCCTGGAAGAAATTGAAGGGATAGGCGCCAAGCGCCGCCAGAAGCTGCTGTCGCGCTTTGGCGGCTTGCGCGGCGTGGTCGATGCCAGCGTGGAAGATCTGATGTCGGTGGAAGGTATTTCCACGCAACTGGCAGAAGAGATTTACAGGCAGTTGCACTGATGCAGGTATAGCCTGGTCCGGCGCTGTCGCAAGCGGACTAGGCTAATACTGTCGGGCCATGTAGACTAGTGGCGCTTTCTTCACGCTTTCTTCATGTTCAATTTACCCGTCGGCCGATTGCTTCCTTATGCCTTTTAATATTCCCATCCTTTTGACCTGGCTGCGCGTGGCCCTGATTCCGCTCGTCGTCGGCGTGTTTTATCTGCCGCCATCGATGCTGCTGCATGGCGACCAGAACCTGGTCGCCACCCTGGTGTTCATTGTTGCCGCCGTCACCGACTGGTTCGATGGTTTCCTCGCGCGGCGCTGGAACCAGACCTCGGCCTTCGGCGCCTTCCTCGACCCCGTGGCCGACAAGCTGATGGTGGCGGGCGCCTTGCTGGTGCTGGTGCAGCTGGACCGCGTCAACGCCGTGCTGGCCTTCATCATCATCGGCCGCGAAATCACCATTTCCGCGCTGCGCGAATGGATGGCGCAGATCGGCGCGTCGAAATCGGTGGCCGTCAGTTCGATCGGCAAGATCAAGACGGCCGCGCAAATGACGGCCATTCCCTTGCTGCTGTACCACGAAGTGATCTTCGGCGCGATCGACACCCATGTGTGGGGCGAGCGCCTGCTGTGGATCGCCTGCGTGCTGACGGTGTGGTCGATGTTCTATTATTTGCGCCTGGCATGGCCTTTGATCAAGGAAAAGGCCGGTAATTTGAATTAGTTGCACAGCGATTAGGCAGTCAGCAGTTTTATGCGGAATATTTTGCAAAACACCAGATATTGCCCGTTGACAGCCTCTGTAATTCCTTTACAATGCTGGCCTGTTGTTGATGACGCGGGAGTAGCTCAGTTGGTAGAGCGCAACCTTGCCAAGGTTGAGGTCGAGAGTTCGAGCCTCTTCTCCCGCTCCAGTTTTCTGGATCGTGTCATAGGTAAAAACAGCGAAGGTAGTAAAAAGTAGTACTGGCGATGTGATAGAGCTTCTGATACAATGTTGTCCACTGCGGGAGTAGCTCAGTTGGTAGAGCGCAACCTTGCCAAGGTTGAGGTCGAGAGTTCGAGCCTCTTCTCCCGCTCCAGTGTATGCTAGATCAGTAGTGCTCGATGGTAGTAATGGCGTAGTAAACAGAAGTAGAATGATGTTGCAAAGCGGGAGTAGCTCAGTTGGTAGAGCGCAACCTTGCCAAGGTTGAGGTCGAGAGTTCGAGCCTCTTCTCCCGCTCCAGTAAAAGCTCGAAGTAGTAAAGTAAGTGGCGTAGTAACAGTAAATGAAAGCTCCATGCGGGAGTAGCTCAGTTGGTAGAGCGCAACCTTGCCAAGGTTGAGGTCGAGAGTTCGAGCCTCTTCTCCCGCTCCAGAATTCTAAGGGGAAGCTAAGCTGGCTTCCTTTTTTTATCCGCTGCAATGTGGTTTTGTATTTGGCGCGCAGTGTGATTATGTAGTGACTAGCTCCATGCGGGAGTAGCTCAGTTGGTAGAGCGCAACCTTGCCAAGGTTGAGGTCGAGAGTTCGAGCCTCTTCTCCCGCTCCAGTTTTCAAGGTGTGCCGCAAGGCCACCCAAGCAGTTCCTCTGGCGAGGTAGCAAAGAGGTTATGCAGCGGCCTGCAAAGCCGTTTAGACGGGTTCGATTCCCGTCCTCGCCTCCAGATGAAAAAAAATAGCCCACTTTCGAGTGGGCTATTTTTTTGCCTGTGTTTTTGCCAGCCGTGCATCTGGCTTAGTGCGACCACATACTACATCCCACAGGCATCGTCGCCGCCAAGTGACGATGCCAACGGCCACATGCGCAGATGTTTACTCGCTCAGCAGCTCGCTGAGGCTGGAACGCACGACCTCGGCCGCTGCGGTAAGCAGGGGATTGTTCGGCTGTTGCAGGGGAAGCACCATGCTCAGCGTTGTTTCCAGGACGGGATCGGTGATTTTTTGCCAGCAAAGCGGGGGTAGCCGCGAGCCGCGTTCCACCAGACGGGGCATGATGGAGTATCCCAAGCCCTGTGCGACCAGTTCCATGGTCGAGTAGGATGCGTCGACCTGCAGCGTGACATTGACGCCCAGTCCCAGGCGTGCAGCAGCCGACTCGACAGCAACCCGGACCGAGTGATTTCCGTGCGGCAAAATGAGTGGCAGCGCAGCGACAGCGGCCAGGGAAACGGCAGTGTCATCCGTGCCTACCGTCTCTGCGCCGATCAGGTAAAGCGGTTCCGAGACGATCGGCGTGATCTTGATATTGGGCGAGGCGGCCGGGTTATAGATGAGTGCAAGATCGAGCTGGCCCAGCAAGACTGCGTCGTAGAGTACGCCGGACAGGCCTTCTACGACGCTGATGGATGCGCGCGGAAACAGTTGTATCAGTTTCGGCAGCAACGTCGGTATGCAGGCGCGTCCAATGCTGGGCGCCATGCCGATGACCAGTTGGCCGGAAAATGCCGCTTCCGAATCGCGAACGGCTGCCGTTGCCGAATCCATCAGGTGCAGCATGGCACGCGCATATTCCAGAAATTTCTTGCCCGCTTCAGTCAGCAGCACGCCGCGGCCATGGCGATAGAACAGGCTGGCGCGCAGTTCCACTTCCAGTGAGCGCACTTGCCTGCTCAATGTCGATTGCCCGATGTTGAGCAAGTCCGCAGCCTTGATATAACTGCCGGTTTCGGCGATGCGCACGAAGTGGCGTATCTGTGTAATTTCCATGTGGCTCAGCAGTCTCGGTTAGGTATCAGTAAAGCGCCGTTGACTACCGGCGCTGGCTGGCGCGGCAGTTCAGCTTAGCTGTGTTTCACGGCGTGCGGCGACGGCCTGTTCGAGCCCGGTGGCCGCATGCTGCAAGCGCTGCAGCCATAGCCGTATCTGTGTCATGTGTACGGCGCGTGGCAATGCACTGAGCCTGAGCACCAGCACCACTTGCCCGGATGCATCGCGCACCGGCACCGACAGATGCAATACATCATAAGCTACATCTTCCAGCAGATCTGCCGGTTCATGCAGATTGGAGCGTTCCTTGGCCGCTGCGAGCAGGCGGCGCTCCTGAGCCGGCGTCCTGTGCGCATTCGTGTATAGCTCGACCATTTCGTCGAGGTTTTCTGCATCTTGCGGACCCTGCAGCGCGATCGACCATCCCCGGCTGCGCACGCGTTCGAGCTGCGCCACGGAACGCGCTGTCATTTCCTCATCCGCACGCCCCAGTCGCTGCAGCCATTGCGTGTCCGCAGGCGCGCCGGGATGGCCGACAAAAAGGGGACCCAGCGGTGGCGCACAGGGTACCCTGAAGCCCAGGCGGCTGCGCAGGCGCCAGTGCGGCGAGCGATTTTCCAATGCCACGTAGACGACATCGCCGCCTACCGCCGCAATGATGCTGCATTCGGCGTTAAATTCGCTGGCGAGAGCCGTCATGGAATCGCGCCCCAATTCAGCCAGCCGGACCGCTTCGATGGTGTCGCGTTCGGCAGCAGCAATCAGCGGCCCAGGCGAAAAGCGCCCGTAGCCACGCTGGAAGAACAGCAGCGGCGCCGTATCGCGTTCAAGCTGCATGCCCAGCACGCCACCGAGCACGATGTAGTGGTCACCCACTTCCGTCACACTCGCATAGTTGCAGTCTATCCAGCCCACGACGCCGTCGAGCACCGGGTTGCCCTCAGGGCTAAGGTGCCAGGCCAGGCCGGCAAACTTGTCTTCAACGGGGGAGGCGATATGCTGGCACACCGCTTCCTGGTCGGCCGCCAGGATATTGACGCAGAAGGTGCTCGCGCCGCGCATGCGGGCAAACGTGCGCGAGCTCTTCATCGGCAGGTAGGCGATCAGCGGCGGCTCGAGCGAAACCGAGGTAAACGAGCCGATCACCATGCCGACTGGCATGCCGTTTTCATCCATGCAACTGACGATGGCCACGCCGGTAGGGTAACTGCCGAGCACCTCGCGAAAGCGGGTGCCATCGATTTTGCTTGCTGGGGTAGGAACTTGCATCATTTGCTCACTGTCTCTTGTGGTTGGTTTTATTGTGCCGCCATACTTGCTTGCCATGCAGCCAGCGGGGCGATTTGTTTTTAATTATATCGTTCTAGAATATAAATTCAACAAAATAAAAATATATCGTGCATCCGCCACGGTAACGCCCAACTTCCCGTGCTCCCATGCGCGCTACGCCACGTTTTCACTACCCATGCAATTTCTGCATATTAGCCTTGGGGCTTATCGACTTGTATCGCCACGGCGCAGCGCTAACAATGCTCTACGTTGACAAGCGAGAACTGCTGGTCAGGGAACCGGGAGACAAAAGAGAATCATGGATAGATTAAAAGACAAAGTAGCCATCGTGTTTGGTGCAGGACCGAACATCGGCGGCACCACGGCACACTTTCTGGCCCGCGAAGGCGCCAGGGTCTGCGTGACCGATGTGCGCGAAGACGCTGCCAGCGGCACGGCGCAATTCATCCGCGAACGCGGCTGGGAAGCGGTGAGCATGGTTGGCGATGCACGCAATGATGCGGACGTCCAGCGCATTGTCGCGGCCACCGTGGAAAAGTACGGGCGACTCGATATCGTGGTCAATATGGCCGGCCGCGTGCACTGGGCCGACGTGCTTGACATGCAGCTCGATGACTGGCAAGACTCGGTCGCCAGCTTCGCCACGGCAGGCATGCTGACCACCCAGCACAGCGCACGTGCCATGCTCGCCTGCGGTTCCCAGGGCAGCATCATCCACCTGCTGTCGACGGCCGCCCATTTCGGCGAGGCAGATGGCGCCGCCTACTGCGCAGCCAAGGCCGCGCTGCTCAATTTTGCCCGCTCTGCCGCCATGGACCTGGCGCATCACGGCATCCGCGTCAATACCGTCACACCTTGCTCGATGGAGCACCAGCTGTGGACGACGATGCGCGACGAAATGTTCGACCCCGACTGGAAACAGCCCGAGCGCCGGGGCTTCTACTCGCGCCAGGAGTATCTGGACCAGCTGCCTTTGCGCCGCTTCCCGCGCGCAGCCGACCTGGCCATGGCCACCGTGTTCCTCGCTTCCGATGAATCGGCGTGCATGACCGGTGCCGACCTGCCAGTCGACGCGGGCCTGCGCTTCAAGTACCCCACCTGGACGCCGGGCAAGCATGACCCTGTCGATATCGGCGATTACGCGCGTGCCACCAGAGTGACGCGCTATGGCGAAGAGCAGGAACTGCTGACCGAGCTGCTGGGCGAGCCCATCGAGCGTCCTTAACCCTAATATGACGGAGACACACATGATTACCATCCAGGACCAGCGGCGCGAAGAACGCGCTGCGCAGTTCAAGCAACTGACCGAGTCGAGCCGCTGCAAACCGATGGGCCGTTTGTTGCGCAAATTCTGGCAACCAGTGGCTTTGGGCGAAAGCGTGGAAGTGGGCGGCGCCATCGCGCTCCTGATCATGGGCGAAGAACTGACTTTGTATCGCGGCGACAGCGGTGCGCTGCACCTCGTTGGCGGGCGCTGCGCCCATCGTCGCACCTTGCTGCACACGGGTTGGGTGGTCGGCGAAGAGATCCGCTGCATCTACCACGGCTGGCAATTTGACGGCAAGGGTGCCTGCGTCAAGCGTCCTGCAGAAGCCAACAACGGCATGCCGCGCACCCAGATTCCCGCCTATCCGGTAAAAGAATACATGGGACTGGTGTTTGCCTACATGGGCGAAGGCGAGGCGCCGGAATTCGACCTGCCGCGCAAGCTGCTGCTTGAACGCGACGGCACGCTGGTCGCCAACGGGCGCGAACGCTGGGACAATAACTGGTTCCAGCAAGTGGAAAATTCGCTCGATGCCGTCCACGTGAGCTTCGTGCACATGGCGTTGACGGTTGGCCCGTTCGGCAAGGCAGTCACCGACGCGATCCCGGACCTGTCGTATGAAGAAACGACGGCAGGCATCCGCCAGATTGCACAGCGCTCGGCGACCAACGTGCGCGTCAGCGACTGGACTTTCCCGAATAATAACCACGTCACGGTGCCCGGCCTGACGCCCGATGATCCGTGGATTGATGTGTTTGTGTGGATGATACCGAATGATGAGAAAAATACGACGCGCTTCATGATCTACGGTCAGCAGCCCGGCGCCAGCGAGGCCTCGCGCACGCGCTTCAAGGAGTATTTCGCCAAGTATGGCAAATACGATCCGGCCGAGCATCACGACGAATTGTTCGCTTCACGCGTATGGAATAACCCGGAAGACGCCTTTGTGGGCCTGACGGCTGCCCAGGATTATTTGTCGATTCGCGGCCAGGCGCAGATCACCAGCCGCGAAGACGAAATTCTGGGTCGCTCGGACCTGGGCATCGTCACTCTGCGCAAGCTGTTCTGGCGCGAACTGGAACTGCAGGAAGCTGGCCAGGCGACGAAGTCGTGGCAGTCGCTCGATGGTGCGCTGCATTTGCCGGAGCAGCCGGGCCAGGAAGCGCTCGCCTGAGTTCTGCCCGTTGCGCGGGGCGGTCGGCTGCTGTTGGCCGCACTGTCCCATCACTCTTACGCCACCTCACCACGCCACCCTATCCCTATGCTCGATTTGATCCCTTATGACTCGCTCCCGGAGGAGCTGCTGCAGTTTCGCTCCTCCATCCGCCGCTTCGTCGAACGCGAATTGATCCCGCTCGAACACGCCATCGGCGCGAATGGCATGCTTCCGCCCGAACAGGCGGCCACCCTGCGCGAACGTGCGCGCAAAGCGGGCTTCTGGCTCATGGACGTGCCGGAGGAATTCGGCGGCCAGGGCCTGCCTCTGCTGGCACTGGCAGTTTTCTGGGAGGAAGTCGGGCGTAGCACGGTCGCTTCCTGGGTACGCGACCATGGCCTGTTCGGACCGATGGTCGGGCCAATCTTGCTGGGCTTGAACGAAGCTCAGCGCAAGCAATACCTGACCCCCGTGCTGGAAGGCACAAAGCGTTCGTGCTTCGCGCAGACCGAGCCCGATGCCGGCTCCGATCCGTCGGCCATGCGCATGCGCGCCGTGCGTACCGAAGACGGTTACCGCATCACTGGCATCAAACGCTACATCACGCGCGCTGCGGTGGCTGACTTTGCCATCGTCATGGCCGTGACCGACCCGGAAAAAGGCGCGCGCGGCGGCATTTCCTGCTTCCTCATCGACATGGATGCGCCAGGCGTCAAGCTTGCCAGTTCGGAAAAGATGATGATGGGCGACGCGCCGTGCGAGATCAGCTACGACGATGTCCTGGTGCCGTTCGAGAATCTGGTGGGCGAAGAAGGGCGCGGTTTTGCGCTGGCCCAGGGCTATATCAATTACGGGCGCATCCGCCAGGGCGCGCATGCCTGCGGCGCCGCCGAGCGCTGTCTGGCGCTGACGGCCGCCTACGCCCACCAGCGCACGACCTTTGGCGAAGTGCTGGCTGAACGCCAGGGCGTGCAATGGATGATCGCCGACGCCTTCACCGAACTGTATTGCACGCGCCTCTTGGTGTACGACGCGGCGCGCAAGACCGATGCCGGCGAAGCGGCGCGCATGGAAACGTTCATGATCAAGACCTTTGGCGTGGAGGCGGGCTTCCGCATCATCGACACCTGCATGCAGCTGCACGGCGGCATGGGCTTGTCGGAAGACACGCCGATCGAGCGTTTCTGGCGCGACCTGCGCAGTTATCGCATCACGGAAGGCCCCACCGAAGTGCTGCGCACCACGCTGGCGCGGCAAATTCTCAAACATTACAGCTAATGGCGAAGGAGCAAAGCATGAACAATGCCCTCGAAGGCATACTGGTCATCGAACTTGGTACCGTCCTGACCGCTCCCCTGGCAGGCATGATGCTGGCCGACCTGGGCGCGCGCGTCATCAAGGTCGAGCACCCGGCGGGCGGCGATCCGTTCCGGCGTCACGCAGGCAAGCTGTATAGCCCGCATTTTTCCTCGTACAACCGCAACAAGGAGAGCATACAGCTGGACTTGCAAAGCGAGGCAGGCAAGGCCGATTTGCTACTCTTGCTGGCCAAGGCCGACGTGCTGCTGGAAAACTACCGGCCTGGCGTGATGGCGCGTCTCGGTTTGACGCCAGCATCGCTCAAGGAAGTCAATCCGCGCCTGGTCTGGTGCTCGATCACCGGCTTCGGCACGGAAGGCCCCTACCGTGACCGTCCCTGCTATGACGCCGTTGCGCTCGGCTTGAGCGGCCTGGCGGGCCTGATGCTGGACGCCGACGAGCCGGCCATGACAGGCCCCACCATTTCCGATAACGTGACCGGCATGTATGCAGCCTACGGCATGCTGGGTGCGCTGATGCAGCGCGAACGCACGGGCGAGGGCGCCCGCGTCGAGATCAATATGCTGGAAGCGTCGATCGCTTTTTCACCCGAAGGTTTTGCGCAGTACACGCGTCTCGGCGTGGCGCCGACGCCGCGCACGCGGGTGGCCATTTCGCAATCGTATGCCTTCCCCTGCGCCGACCACTGCCTGCTCACGGTGCATTTGTCGTCGGTTGAAAAATTCTGGCTGGCCTTTGTCGCCGTGCTGGAGCGGCCTGAGTTGCTGACGGACGAGCGCTTCCTGACGCCCGAACTGCGCACGCGCAATTACGCGCTGCTCAATGCGGAGGCGGCAAACACTTTCCGTTCCCGCGAGCGAGCACAATGGTGCGAGCGTCTGGCGCAGCATGATGTGCCCTTCGCCCCGGTGTACACCATCGCCGAGGTCATGGACGACCCGCAAGTCAGGCAGGCGCAGACTTTCTACGAGATTGAGCATCCTGAACACGGCAAGATGACCGCCGTTCACCGCCCGGTAAAGATCGATGGCCAGCGCGGACCGTGCACGCGCGCGGCGCCCGTATTGGGTGAGCACAGCGCGTCGATCCGCGAGCAATTCAAGCTGAGCTGACACAGACCTGCCGCGCACACGACAGCTTGCGCGGCACATCCCACCATTTTTGCATTGAGAAAACACCATGAACCAACAACAGATCAGCGAGATCGCCGACCTACTTTGGGCAGCCGAAGAACGGCGCCTGCCTTGCGCGCCTATACGCGAACGCCTACTGGAAGCGGCAGGCAGTGCCGACCCGCTCGCCGCCGCTTACGCGGTGCAGCAATACAATGTGCGCCGCCGCATGGCAGCGGGCGGGCGCGTCGTCGGGCGCAAGATTGGCTTGACGTCGGTTGCCGTGCAGACCCAGCTCGGCGTCGATTCGCCCGACTTCGGCATGCTCTTTGCCGACATGGCCTATGGCGATGGCGCCGAAATTCCCCTGGCACGCACACTGCAGCCAAAAGTAGAGGCGGAAATTGCGCTGGTGCTGGAGCGCGACCTGACGCACGAGCGGCATACCTTTGCCGACATCATCTCGGCTACCGCGTATGCGCTGCCGGCCATTGAAGTGGTGGGCAGCCGCATTGAAAACTGGAGCATCAAGCTGCTCGACACGGTGGCCGACAATGCGTCGAGCGGCGCCTTCGTGCTCGGCTCTACCCCCGTCAAGCTGGGTCGCCTCGACCTGGTCAACTGCAAGATGGCTATGCAGCGCCGCGGCGAAAGCGTGTCCGTGGGCAGCGGCGCGGCCTGCCTGGCCAATCCCCTGAATGCGGCCGTATGGCTCGCTGACATGATGGTGCGCGTCGGTACGCCGCTGCGCGCAGGCGAAGTGCTGCTGACCGGCGCACTCGGGCCGATGGTCGCGGTGGCGCCCGGCGACCAGTTTGTCGCACGTATCGAAGGACTGGGCGAGCTGCGCGCAGTGTTTGGTAATTAACCAGGGATTTCAACATGAACCAGCACAAGAAAATACGCGTTGCCATCATCGGCCCCGGCAACATTGGCACCGACCTGATGATCAAGATTCTCAGGGGTGGCAAGCACATCGAGATGGGCGCCATGGTTGGCATCGATGCCGCCTCGGATGGCCTGGCGCGCGCGGCCCGCATGGGCGTTGCCGTCACCCACGAAGGTGTGGAGGGCCTGGCACGCTTGCCGGAGTTTGACGAGATCGACATCGTTTTCGATGCCACTTCGGCCGGCGCCCATGTCAAGAACGACGCCTTCCTGCGTGGCCTGCGTCCTTCGCTGCGCATGATCGATCTGACGCCCGCTGCCATCGGGCCGTACTGCATCCCCGTCGTCAATGGCGACGAACATGCCGATGCCCCCAACGTCAATATGGTCACGTGCGGCGGCCAGGCCACCATCCCCATGGTTGCCGCAGTAGCGCGCGTGGCCCCCGTCCACTACGCTGAAATCGTCGCATCGATCGCCAGCAAATCGGCCGGTCCCGGCACACGCGCCAATATCGACGAATTTACGGAAACCACGTCGCGGGCGATCGTCGAAGTGGGCGGCGCGCAGCATGGCAAGGCGATCATCGTCCTCAATCCGGCCGAGCCGCCCTTGATCATGCGCGACACGGTCTACTGCCTCGCTGCGCTGGACGCCGACGAAGAGGCTATCGGCGCCTCGGTGCTTGCCATGGCTGCCGAAGTGGCCTCGTATGTGCCCGGCTACCGCCTCAAGCAGGACGTGCAGTTCGAGCGCTTTGGCGCTGACAATGCGCCCAATATCCCGGGAATAGGCCGTCAGGCCGGCTTGAAAGTGTCGATCTTCCTCGAAGTGGAAGGCGCCGCGCACTATTTGCCGGCCTACGCGGGCAATCTTGACATCATGACCAGCGCTGCACTGGCCACCGCCGAGCGCATTGCCGCCAGCATGAACGCCGCCCCGCTGGCGGTTTAACGGTACGACCTTAGGAAAATCATGTTCAATCCGGATAAAAAAATCTATGTCTCCGACGTCACCCTGCGTGACGGCATGCATGCGGTGCGCCATCAGTACACGCTGGCGCAGGTAGTGAGCATTGCCCAGGCGCTCGATGCGGCCAAGGTCGATTCAATTGAAGTGGCGCACGGCGATGGCTTGCAAGGGTCGAGCTTCAACTATGGCTTTGGCGCCCATACCGACCTTGAATGGATAGAGGCGGTCGCTGGCAGCGTCAAGCATGCCAAGGTTGCAACGCTGCTACTGCCCGGTATCGGCACCATCCACGATCTGAAAAATGCCTATGATGCGGGAGCGCGCATCGTGCGCGTTGCCACGCACTGCACCGAAGCGGACATCTCGCGCCAGCATATTGAATATGCGCGTCAATTGGGCATGGACACGGTGGGTTTTTTGATGATGAGCCACATGAACACGCCGGCAGGGCTGGCGCAGCAGGCCAAGCTGATGGAAAGCTATGGCGCGCAGTGCGTCTACGTCGTCGATTCCGGCGGCGCGATGAATATGTACGACATTGCCGAGCGCTTCAAGGCCTTCAAGGATGTCTTGCTGCCCGAGACGCAGACCGGCATGCATGCGCACCATAACCTGAGCCTGGGCGTGGCCAATTCGCTCGTCGCGCTGGAACATGGCTGCGACCGCATCGATGCCAGTCTGACCGGCATGGGCGCCGGCGCCGGCAATGCGCCGCTGGAAGTGTTCATTGCTGCGGCCGACCGCATGGGTCTCAAGCACGGCTGCGATGTGAAAAAGCTCATTGATACGGCCGAAGAGCTGGTGCGACCGATGCAGGAGCGGCCCGTGCGCGTGGACCGTGAAACCCTGGCCCTGGGCTATGCGGGCGTATATTCAAGCTTCCTGCGCCATGCAGAAGCGGCGTCGGCCAAGTATGGCTTGCCGGCCTTCGATATCCTGGTCGAAATGGGCAAGCGCCGCATGGTCGGTGGCCAGGAAGACATGATTGTGGACGTCGCGCTGGACATGCTCAAGCAGCGCGCAGCAGCGCAGGACTGACGCGGCTACCGTTTCTCTCTGGCGTGCGCTCACTCGCGTGATCGCACGCTATCTTGTCGTCCGCGCGCTCGCGCCGACACACGCTATCTCACTAAAACAACACATCTTTCAAGGCGGTCCGCCGTGCGGGCCTGCGCCTGGCGACTCTGCTGCGCCATTTTTGCGTCCAGCATCATTTCATGCATAAAGCGTATAGCAGCCATGCGCACTATAGAATGGCTTTCTTCGTTATGTGTGCCAAAATTCTAGAACATATCTTCCAGAGCAAAGTTCTGTTAAAAAGAAATTGCTCCCCCCTGTAGCCTGCTTTAGTTTGCTTCACGGAAACAGGATATGTACGGCCGTTGCGGGCATCCGCACCGGCTACAGGAGGCTGACGTTAGCCTTGCATAAAAATAATGGAGACAACATGAAGAAATCAGTAGCCGGTATGGCCGCCTTGTGCGTGTCCGCCGTGTCGTTTGCACAGACCTCTGCAGCATCGATTGAACAGCCTGCGGGCAGCCTGAAAGTGTATGGCGTGGCCGACCTGGGGCTTGCCCATTACCGTACCTCGGGTGAATCAAAAACCGCCATGCATCCGGGAGGTTCCGGTTCGCGCATCGGTTTTTTGGCCAGTGAAGACCTGGGTTCGGGCTGGAAGGCCAACGCCCGGCTTGAAGCGGGTGTGAACTTGGACACGGGTACGTCCAGTTCCACCAACGGTAATCCCAGCCGCGTATTTAGCCGCCAGGCGTATATCGAGATCGAGAACCGCGAGTTTGGTGCCGTGCGATTGGGACGCCAGCAAGGTCCGGCATACTCCTTCTTTGGCACGTATGACCCCATGCTGATGCCGGCCATGGATGCGTGGGGCGTGCTGTCCACGCTGGGCTTTGGCGCACCTGGCACTGCCAGCGGCACGGGCAAGCCTGGCGGCTTCCTGATCAATCCGACGACGCGCACGGAAAACACCATCGCCTACATCTCGCCGCGCATGCGCGGCGTGCAGGCCAATCTGTCATACAGCCTGAGTGAAGATTCGCTGACCCTGCCAAGCCTGCTTGAAGTGGGCGCCGACTATGCGTCCGGGCCACTGCTCGTGGGCATCCTGGTGGTGAAAGCGGGTGCCACGGACGGCTCGGGTGCCATCCGCGGCATCGATTCCGTGACTGAAATGGCCATCGGCGCCAAATATATGGCTGGCCCGGTGCAACCCTACCTGAGCTACATCCGGCGCGACGCGACCGATCCTACGCGCGGCGCGGGCGGTGCCATGCTCAACGGCCGCACTGAAACCATCAAGCTGGTCGGTGCCGTCATTCCCGTCTCCGAGCGCGGCAATGTGCGCCTCACTTACGGGCGTTACGACAGCGGCGCGGCCGACAGCGATGTCACCAACTACGGCATTGCCTACACCTATGACTTGAGCCGCTCGATGATGCTGATGGCCGCCTATACCCATTTGTCGCAAGGCGGCAGGGCCAGCTATCCGGTGTTTCAAAGCCCGAAGCCTGATGCGGGGCATGCCATCGATGCCGTCACTGCAGGCCTGAACTGGCGTTTCTGATCATTGTCGTATCCACACAAAAGGAACTGGAAATGTCCAATAAATCACCGTGGTATTACATCATTCACTGGATGCGCCTGTATTTTGGCGCGCATCTGCTGTTTTCCGGCATCCGCTATGCCGTCACCGGCTATGTGCCTGAAATTCCCGGCCTTGGCGGCGAATGGGTGCAGGCCAATGCGAATATTTATTTGTATCAAATGATCAAGTATCTGGAGATCGTCACCGGCGCCATGCTGTTTTTCAACCGCTTCACGCTGCTGGGGCTGATCCTGGAATTCCCGGCCACCGTAAATATCTTTTGGCTCAATACCTTCATCGTGGCCACGCCGCGCCAGCTGTTTACGGGCCCGCAGGAATTGTTCATGAACGGCGTGCTACTGCTGGCCTACAGTGGCTGGATTTTTGCCGCGATCAAGCCAAAACTCGAACCGCTGTGGCTGTGGGATGGCGCCAAGGCTTACAAGCCCGGTCTCGGCGAACGGCTCGACGATAAAAGACCTGCGCAGGGCGGCAAATTCAATAGCGAGGTGAATTGATGGACAAGAATAAATGGATCGCCGTTGCGGTGTGCGTGCTACTCACGGTTGCCGCCTATATCGGCTCGACTGGCCTTTTCTACACTAATTTCAGGCCGATACGCAACTATGACCTGATCGCGTTTGCCGGTTCCTGGGTTGGTCTTATCTACATGATGATACGCGACAGCCGGCGGCAGGACTGATCGTTCCCGCTTCGGCGGGATCAACAATAACAAGGAGACGATCATGGAAACGAAGCGTAGAAAATTTGTCCAGTTATCGGCGCTTATCGCGTCAAGCTGGGCTGCTGTTCCGGCCTGGGCCATGCTGGAAAGCGCCGCCACGGGCAAGCCCGGCGAGCCAGGTGCGCGTGGCGAGCCCGTTCCGGACGCCATCTACACGCTGGTAGATTACTGCCTGGGCACCCGCTATGAAGACTTGCCGGCTGAGGTCGTGGCCGTTACCAAGACGCAGATCCTCGACACGGTTGCCGTCGCGCTGCCGGCGCTGGGGGCCGATGGCATCAAGCAGTTGTACGCCTGGAGCAGCGAGACGGGCGGCAAGGAGGAAAGCCTGATCCTGGGCACGAAAGTGCGCATGCCGGCCGAAAAGGCGGCGCGCCTGAATGCCGCCATGGCTGCAGCGCTGGAGTTTGACGACACTTACGAGCCCTCGTTGATACATGCCTCTTGCGTGACCATACCAACGGCGCTGGCGGTGGCGGATTTCGTCGGTGGCGTCAGCGGCAAGGACCTCATCGCCGCTGTAGCCACGGGTACCGACGCAGCATGCCGGCTGTCGCGCGCAGGCTCACCGGGCGTATCGCCGTTCATCGTCGGCTGGGACCCCACCCCGATGTATGGTTTCCTGGCAGCAGCGCTGGTGGCTGGACGGCTGATGGGATTGACGCGCGAACAGATGGTGGCCGCCGTGGGGCTGGCCTACCATCAGTTGTCAGGCAATGCGCAGGCGAGCATCGACGGCACCCATGCCAAGCGCCTCGGCGCCGGCTTTGCCGCCTATGGCGGCGTGATGTCGGCGCGCCTGGCCAAGCGCGGCGTGTTCGGCTCGCCCCATGTGCTGGGCGGCATCAAGGGCTTGTTCAAGCAATACCATGGCGGCAAGTTTGCCGAAGAGGCATTGCTGGGCGGCCTGGGTAGCCGTTTTGCGGGGCTCGACATCGCCCCGAAGCCCTATCCCTGCTGCAGGGGAGGGCATGTCGCCATCGACGGCGTGCTCGATATCGTCAAGGTACATCGCCTGAAGGCTGACGATGTGGAGCAGGTGACGATCTACAGCCCGCCCGCCGAAATGATGCTGCTGGGCGCACCGTTGGAAAAAAAGCAAAATCCCAAGAGCATCGTCGAAGCGCAATTCAGCAATCCGTGGATGGTGGCTGTGGCGATACAGGACAGGGAAGTGGGCTTGCGTCATTTCTCCGAGGCGGCCTTGCAGCGCGCCGATCTGCGCGCGCTTGCCAGGCGCATCGTCACCGTCGAAGACAAGAACCTGGTGCGTCCCGATGGCGGGCCTGGCTATGTGCGCCTGGAACTGAAGGCGCGCGACGGCAAGACCCACACCCGGCTGGTGAAATTTGCCAAAGGGGATCCGAAAAATCCGATGACGCCAGAGGAGTACAAAAAGAAGGTGTTTGAGTGTACGGATGCCGCTGGCATGCAGCGTGCGCAGGCAGAGAGGCTCATGGCACGCATCCTCAACCTGGAAGCGGAGTCCAATGTGTCGGCCTTGAACGCGGCCATGGCCGTCGCTTAGGGCACGGCAGCACCGGTGGGCGCGTGTCTGTATTGCTGGGGCAGACACGCACCACTCGCCACCGTCTGCAAGCTATGCGCATATCACATAGCAGACATTCCATCGTGGGCATTGAAAGCACGCAAGGCAGATATGATAATCTTCGAACGCTATATAAAGAATAGATCAATGCTGGAGACAAATTTCAAACGCGTGGCCGATCTGGCGCGCACTGCGTGGCGCGGTATCTGTCGTAGCTGCTGTACACCGTCGGCCTTGGGCGTTCGCCTGATGCTGGCGCTGGCAAGCAGCGTTGCCCTGGCGCCTGGTGCTTCCTTCGCGGCGCCGCTTACGGCGCGCCAGATCGACATCGCCGACTACCGCTCCTACCTGGCCGACGATCATCCTGTACGTCAGGGCATGGTCAAATTTGCGCAACTGGTCGAGGCCGGCAGTGCGGGCACCCTGCACGTGACTGCGCGCACCGATGCCTTGCCTGGCTCTCCTGCCAAACAGATCGCTGCGCTGCGCTCTGGCGCCGATGGCGCGCCTGCATTGATGCTGGTGGCTACTACCGGCCTGGCCGGCGTGGCGCAGGAATTCGAGTTGATGGACCTGCCATTCTTGCTGCGCGACGAGCAAGAGGCCGATGCCTTGCTCGATGGCGCTTTCGGCAACGCCTTGCTGGCGCGCCTGCCCTCGACCGGACTGGTGGGCCTGGCGTGGTGGGAAAACGGCTTTCGCCAGATCACCACCTCCGGTGCGCCCATACGCCAGGCTGACGATATGCGCGGCCGCAATTTCCGCGTGATTGGCGAGCCGGTGTTTATCGATACCCTGCGCGCCATGGGCGCCCATCCCCAAGCCTTGCCATTTGGCGAATTGTATGCAGCGCTCAAATCGCAGCGCGTGGATGCCCAGGATAACTTTTACGCCCAGATTCTTGCCGGGCGTCTGTATGAAGTGCAGTCCTCGCTCACCGTGAGCAACCATTCCTACAGCCCGCTGGTGCTGGTGGCCAATGCCGTGTTTTGGCAAGGCTTGACGCCGGAACAGCAGCGAGTTTTGCAAACCGCTGCCCGCGAGGTGGGCCAATTTCAACGTCAGGCGACCCGCGCCGAAGCACGCCAGGCCCGCGCCGCGCTGGCGCAGCGTGGCTTGCAGGTCAACGAACTGGCGCCAGCCGAACGGAAAAAACTGGAAGAAATGACAGCGCCAGTACGCAGCAGCTATTTCGCCAGGCACAAGCAGGCGTTGTGGCGCTTGTACCAGGAGAGGGCGCATTGACGTTTGAATTGACGTTTGCATTAACGTTTGTTCCCAGCCATTCAAAAAAATTTACAAGAGGAGACAACATCGTGAAAAACGAGCAGAAACCGAATCACGCCAAGCTGGCATACAGGAGACATAGCAAGTGATCACCGACAAAAAATTGAATGCGATTTCCATCGCACTTGGCATATTGCTGACAGGCTATGTCGCGCAAAACCTGCACTTTAATCCACGCTGGTATGGCGACAATGGCCCTGGCGTAGGCAAGCTGCCACGGGGTATTGTTTCCGATTATATGGCTGTCGCTTACGGGAAAGGTCAAGTGGAAGAAGCGGCCAAGCTGTATTTCACCAAGAAAACAATCGACGTGACGCCGCAAGCGCTCTACCGCAAGGACACGGCGCCGCTCAGCTACACGGTGCGCCAGGTAGTGGCGGAAGGCTTGAACGTCGTTGTCCACCATTGCGTGGAGGCAAATGGCGCTCTCCCGGCACAAGAGGTCGTCGATATGTTTCGCACTGGAAACGGGCGTATCGTCTGGCGCAAGACCTTGACGCAAGCGCTGGGTGGCCAGTCTTGCATCGACAGCAGCCTGGGCAAGCCTGTCGACCTGGGTTGATGGCGCCTGATTGATCTACAACAAAAAAATAAATCATCTGGAGACAAGTTTCATGGCAATTCCCACCCGTGCTGACATCAGCACCAGTAACAAGTTCGATATCTGGTTTGTCGGCAAACTCGTGCTGATTTTTTTCCGCATCATGCTCGGCGCCTGGATGATCGTCAGCGGCACCAGCCATTTGCTGTCGCTGTTCGGCTTTGCGCCTATCTTCCCCCAGCCGCTGGGTAATTTTCACCCGTCAAACGTGATGCTGGTCTCGCTGCTGGAAGTGGGCATGTTTGACATCGTCAAGACAGTTGAACTGCTCGTCGGGCTGTGCCTGGTGTTCAATATTTTCGTACCGCTGGTCCTGGCCGTTGCATTGCCGATCTCTTACATGGTGTTTCATAACTCCATCGTCTTGAACGTGCGCTATGACCGCATCTTCAGTACCTATATGTCGGTCTGGTGCCTGTACATGAATCTTATCCTGGTGCTGGCGCATATACGTTATTACCTGCCGATGCTGAAGATGCGTGCGCCCATGGGCAAGCTGGAAGATTTTAAGATGCTCCCATCCATTTTTAGTCCTGCGGAACAGGAAGAGAAGCAGTAACAGGGTTGGACGTGTACGCACTGTTGCGCGCGTTCCATCGTACGACACTTGATTAACTCAAACTTGCGGAACTTATATGGCTGACTTTTCCACCCCTGCTACACAGGACAAGAACCGGCGACGTGCCATTATCGCCAGCTACCTGGGCACCACGCTCGAGTACTACGATTTCCTGCTGTACGGCGTTGCCGCGGCACTCGTCTTTCCACACATCTTCTTTCTGAACCTTGATCCGACGATCGGCACGATGTCGGCGTTTGCCACCTTGGCGGCTGGCTATTTTGCGCGTCCCCTGGGTGCGGTTGTCTTCGGGCATTACGGCGACAGGCTGGGCCGCAAGAAGATTTTGATGATCACCCTGATCATGATGGGCGGTGCCAGCGTCCTCATCGGCATGCTGCCTACCTATCAGCAAATTGGCATCATGGCGCCGATCTTGCTGGTCATCTTGCGCCTGATACAAGGTTTTGCCATCGGCGGCGAATGGGGGGGCGCAACCCTGATGTCGATGGAGCATGCCAAGCCCAAGGGGCGTGGCCTGGCCGTATCGATCGTCGCCTCCGGCGGCCCCAGCGGCGCATTGCTCGGTACGCTGGTGATGATGCTGTTCTCCAAGTTACCCAATGAAGACTTCCTGGCCTGGGGCTGGCGCATACCGTTCCTGCTCAGCGCGCTGCTCGTTGTGCTCGGTATCGTGATCCGCATGAAGCTCGATGAAACGCCTGAATTTGAAGAGGCGCGCAAGAAGCGGCTTGCTTCGGGCAAGAAGCATAGCGTGTTGCCCCTGGTAACGGTATTTCGTCACAACCGCGCGCAAGTGCTCTCTGGCGTCATTGGCGGCCTGGCACCGCTGGCATTTGCCACTTTTGCCGCAGCCTTTTTGCTTAATTATGCCGTCACGATAGGCTATAGCCGCAGCGATTCGCTGCTGGCCATGACGGTGGCCAACTTGCTGCATATTTTCTCGATGCCGTGTTTTGGTGCAATGTCCGACCGCTATGGCCGGCGCCCGCTGATGATCACCGGCGCGCTCCTGGGCGCTGTACTGATCTGGCCGATCTTCTTGCTGGTCAATAGCGGCAGTCTCGGCGCCTTGATCCTGGCCCTGGTGCTCGCCTTGCCGCTGGTGCAAGCCATGATGGGCGGTCCGGTCAACACCTGGATGGGTGAAAAATTTGCAGCCGACGTACGTTACAGCGGTATCGCCGTGACCTTCCAGCTGGCGTCCACCATCGGCTCGGGTCTGGCGCCCATGATTGCAGCGGGCCTGCTGGCCTGGAAGGGTGGGGCCGATCCTATCTACGTCGCGGTGTTCTTCGGCTCCCTGTGCGTCATCAGCGCCATCGCGTTCTACTTCAGCACCGAGCGCTTCGACCAGGAGCTGCCGGTCAATACGGTGGGCGCGGAGGAAGCGGACAGCGAGCCGGGCAAAAATATGCCACCAGTGGGCGGCAAGGTGCAAACAGGGTAAGCGTTACTCACTGGCGCTTCGCACAAAATGGCCTGCAGCGTTATCACTGCAGGCCATTTTTTTGCATGCATGCATGCCTGTGCAGATGTTTCCGTTTGAGGGACGAGGCGTTAAGTGCCTGCCCTACGTAGCGAGGATGGCAAGGAGAGCGGTATCGAGGGAAGGGGAAATGCTGCTGCGCAGCCCAAGGACGGGCCGCGCAGTTGGGGGGGAGGGAGCCTTACAGGTCGAGCACCAGGCGCCCGTTTTTGGCGCGCGAGCAGCAGGCCATCATCGACTTGTTGCCGGCGCGCTGGGTGGGTGTCAGTACCTCGTCGCGGTGATCGACTTCGCCGTCGAGCACGCCGATCTCGCAGCAGCCGCAAATGCCGGCCTCGCACGATGAATCGATGCTGATGCCGTTGTCTGCAAGCACCGCCAGCAGCGTCGATTGCGTGGGGACGAGCAGTTCGATGCCGGTGCGTGCCAGCTGGACGACAAAACCCTCGCCGCTGGTGCTGGGCATTTTCGTCGCGCCAAAGCGTTCCAGGTGGACGGTGTCAGGCGCGCGTGACGATGCGGCCGCTTCGTACGCCGTCAGCATCGGGCCAGGGCCGCAACAATAGAAGTGCGCATGAGTGGGAGCGGTCGCCACGATGGCCGCCATGTCCAGCACGGCATGGGTTTCATCGTCGATGTGCAGGCGCACGCGCTGGCCAAATTGCGCCAGATCGGGCAGGAAGGCCAGGTCGGCGCGCGAGCGGCTGGCATACCATAGCTCCCACGATGCGCCCAGGCGCTCGAGTTGGCGCGCCATGCACAGCACAGGGGTGATGCCGATGCCGCCGGCGATCAGCACCGTGTGTGCGGCGTCTTCTTTCAGCGGGAAATGATTGCGTGGCTGCGACAGCGCGACGAGCGTGCCCACGCGCAGCTGCTCGTGCATATAGCGCGATCCGCCGCGGCTATTCGAGTCTAGCTTGACGCCGACCACGTAGCGCGCCGGTGCAGCGTCGGCGTGCAGCAGCGAATAAGACCGGGTGATCCCGTTCGCTAGGTGCACATCGACGTGGGCGCCGGCGCTGACGGCGGGCAGCGGTGCGCCTTCCGGGTCGACGAACTCATACACCAGGATGTCCCGGGTCGCATAGGTGACCGACTGCAGGCGCAGCTGCAGTTTGTCGTGCGCGTTTGCTGCGGGCGTGAGAGAGGGCGCGGACATGGTCGTTATCCCTGTTCCGACTTGACGGCAACCGTCATGCTGCCGACGTTTTCTATCTCGCACTGCATGATGTCGCCTGGCAGTACCTGGCCTACGCCGGCGCAAGTACCGCTCATGATGATGTCGCCCGGATGCAAGGTGTAGTAGCTCGACGCCCAGGCGATCTGCTCGGCGATGCCGATGATCATTTCTGCCGTGCTCGCTTGCTGGCGCACTTCGCCATTGACGCTGAGCTTGATGTCGAGTTTTTGCGCGTTGCCGATGGCGTCGGCCGTGACCAGCCAGGGACCGAGCACGGCATAGCTGTCGACCGATTTGCGCAGCGAGCGGTCTTCCGGTCCGCGCACTGTCATGTCGAGCGCGATGGCATAGCCGGCGACATACGACATGGCGTCTGCCTGCGAAACATTGGCAGCGGTCTTGCCGATCACCACGCCAAGCTCCATTTCGTGATGGCTTAAGCGCTCTGGAAAACGCAACGACACACCTTCGGCCGGACCGACCAGGGAACTGGCCGCTTTCAGGAACAAGCCTTGTTCGGTGATATTGCCTTTGTAGCGGTCGGTAAAGGTGGCCTGGTCGGCATTGGCCTCGGCCACATGGTCAGCATAGTTGACGGGCACGCCGATGATTTTGCCAGGATTGGCCACGGGGGAGAGGAAGCGCACTGCGTCGATGGGTTTGGCCGTCGCGCCCGGCAGTACGCGCGTGATGGCCTCGCGCACGACGTCGAGGTGGGCGATGAGCATGTCACCGGGGGCGGCAGGGTAGAGCGCAGGGGGCAGTGCCTCCAGGGCCGCGCTGACGTCATACACCATGGCGTCAATGACGACGCCTAATTGTTGTTGGTCGTACCAGCAGATATTCATGCGTATGTCTTTCAAAAAATATAGGACGAAGAGGGTGCCTTGGCGCCCCTCTGAAAAGAATCTAGCCTGCAGAGCGCAGTTCTTCGGACAGCAATCCCAGGCGCTGCAGCACATCGGCGTCCGAGACGATGAACAGGCGCGCATCGCCTTCATCGCTGCGGTGCGAGACCCAGTTATGCTGCGGCACCGTGAACGTGTCGCGCGGGCCCCACGCAATGGTGTGTTCGCCGATGCGTGTTTCGCCATGGCCTTCGACGACGGTACACACCACATTGGCATTGCTGCGCGCGGGCACTGTTTGCACGCCCTTGTCGAGCTGCATCATCGAGGCCGCCAGCGTGGCCATGGCGTTGCCGCCATTGAGCGGATTGACGTAGCGCACGCGCCGCGCGCCATCGGGCGAGGCGGGCGCATGGGCCAGTGCGCGCACGGCGTCAAGGTAGGGATAGCGGAACACCGGAGAATGGTCGCGCCTTCCCTTGACTTCGCAAGGCACGATATTCGGGCTGGCGAAGGCGGCATCCATCATCGTGACGGGCGTTTCTTCAATGGGGCCGGGCTGGAAGACGACAGTGCCCAGGTTCTGGTGCAGCGGCACATCCAGCACGTCGAGCCAGACTACCGGCTCGGCGCCGTCGTGACGGTGCTCATGCCAGCACATGCCCGGCGTGAGCACCAGATCGCCAAACTCCATGGCGCACTCCTTGCCATCGACCAGCGTGACGGCCCCCGATCCTTCGAGCAGGAAGCGCAGCGCATTCATCGTATGGCGATGGGGGCGGGCCGTCTCGCCTGGCAGCAGGCATTGCAGCGCCGCGAGCACATTGCCGCAAGTAAATTCGTCAGCCAGGGAGCGGGCATGTGGGCTGAGCATTTGCAGAACGCGCCGCTGGACCGAGGCGGGCGATGTTTCGGCAAACGCTAGGTCGACCAGGGGGCGGGTGTCGTTCCAGCGCCAGATGTGGCTGGCCAGCGGGCCGGCAGGCGCCTTGTGGGCGTTCGGGCTTTCCCACAGCGGCGCCAGGCGCGCCGCATGCCAGCGTGCGTAAGATTCGGGATTGGACAGGCTCATGGTATGGGCCCTTACAGTTTGAATGATTCAAAAGTGCCCGGATGGAACAGGTCTTCCGGGGTGACGAGCCGCGAGGAAAGCCCTTGCTGGTGATGGTGGTCGAAGAATTTCTCCAGCACGTGGCGATTGCCGTCGAGGCCGTAGGACCAGAAGTCTTCGCCCATCAACTCGCGCGCTTCTTTCAGGCGCTCTTCGGCGAACGGCAGCGTGATCTTGGTGGCCGAGGTATCGCTCAGGTGTTCCAGCGCCAGGGTCTTCGACTGATTGAATGCCTTGTAGACGGCGCCCGGCAGCCACGGATGTTGTTCGGCCAGTTCGCGGCGCACGCCCAGGATGTGCATGATGGGGAAGATGCGCGTGCGGCGGTAGTAGTCCTGCGCTGCGGCGACGGGGTCCGGATACAGCCAGCCGATATTGGGCGTGCCTGGCGCAACATCGGGTGGACGCGGCGCCACGTAGGCGTCGATTTCGCCCTTGGCCAGCAAGCTGGAAATGGTTTCGCCTTTCGGCGCGTCTTCCAGCCTGACGTTGTCGGGCAATGCCAGCTTGATCTTTTCGGGGCGGCCTGCATGTGAAATGCCGCCGCGTACCCAGGTTACATCGGAGGGTGCCACGCCATGGTCGTCCTGCAAGATCGAGCGCACCCACACATTGGCGGTGAGCTGGTATTCGGGCAGGCCGATGCGGCAGCCGCGCAAGTCTTCCGGCTTCTTGATGCGGTCGGTGCGCACGTAGATGGCCGTATGGCGGAACGCACGCGACAAGAATACCGGTACGCCCACGTAGGGCAGCTTGCCATCGGCAGCCTTGACGGTGGAACTGGAGAGCGACAATTCACAGATGTCGAATTCTTCGCCGCGAAACGCGCGGAAGAAGATTTCTTCCGGCGACAGCGTCATGAAGATGGGGTTGACCCCATCGATCTGGACGGCACCATCGATCAGGGGACGGCAACGGTCGTAATTGCCGATGGCCACGGAGAGATTGAGTTTGTTCATGTGTTCCTTGACTGGTAACGCGTGATAATCGGTCACGCCCGGCGTTGCCCGAAGCCTGTTTTCCAGTGCTTGCGCATCACTGATGGATGCCGCTATTTTTTGTGATCGCAGCGATGGAAGCAACGCGAAAAGCTTCATTTCAGTTATGCTGCGCAGGCATGATTGGTGCAGCGCCGTCCGCAACACACGGGCGCATGCCGATTTTGCCGCCGTCAAGCATGTCAACCTTGTATTGCAGGGCATTAGGTTTTATGCAAGGTGTCGTGTTACCATTTTTTCTCTGTCAGCTCATTGCCAAATTTTCCATGTCCTCAATTACAAATCGTCCCCGCCGTTCCGGTGAACATCGCACCAGTGCCGCCTCGCGCGAGCGTATCCTCGACGCTGCATTTGAAGTCATTTGCGAGGACGGCTACAGCGGCGCAACCATGGCGAAGGTGGCGAAGAAGGCCGAACTGCCGGTGGGGAGTGTCTACTGGCATTTCGAGAACAAGGACATGCTGCTGGCCGCGCTCATCGAGACCAGTTACGAACGCTGGCACAAACAGGTCATCGCGCAGCATCAGCCATTGCCTGGCGAGGCCTTTGAACAGCACATCGAACGTATCCTGGGCAGTTCAGATACGGGTCGCCAGTACGATGCCGCAGACTTCTGGCGGCTGGGGGTCATACTCAGCGTGGAGCAATCGGTGCGCGAGCAAGTCGCCCGCGAGCGCTTTCTCAAGATACGCCAGATGCAGCGCACGGAGCTCGCATCCTGGTGGCGCACCACCATGCCCAGCATCCTGATAGCGCACGATCCCGACTTGCCGGAGCGCCTCAGTGGCTTCACGCTCGCGCTGCAGGACGGTAACGCGATTGCTGGTGCATCGGGCGAGTCCATCAAGGCATTTCGCCCCATGCTGGCCTCATGTCTGGTACACCTCGTTGCGCAGGCGACGGCCGATGCGACTGCCCAGGCAGCCACGCCCGCAGCTGGCACCGCGCGCAAGCGCATAGTCAAAAGCGTCGCTGCGAAGGGCTGATCTCCGGCTGTTTTTCAGCCTTTTTTGTCGCACCGCAGGCTCCTGCGGTCACTTTCTTGCCACTACCGGCGCTTCCGTCCAGCGCCGACCATTCCTGTTTTCCCCATTTATCCGCGCCTTCCACGGCAACAGCCGTGTGCTGCGTTTGCACAAAAATAAAATATTGATTCTAGAACGAAGATTCAGTTATTATGCATTGACACGCTGGCAGCGGCGGTGCAGTGGAGTGCCAACGCTGCGCGCGACGGCCTGTTCTGAGCCATCGTCCTGATGGCAGATGCGCGTTGATTCATTGAGAAAGACGCGCAATACAATATGGAGACAAACATGACGATCGTGACCGAAGAAAACACAAGCAAACGCATCAAGACCAAGAACTGGGATATTCATTACCATGAGGCGGGCGAGGGGCATCCTCTCGTGCTGGTGCATGGCGGCGGGCCAGGCGCCACTGCCTGGAGCAATTACAATCCGAATATCGCGGCCCTGGCGCAGCACTACCGCGTGCTGGCCATCGATTTGCCGGGCTGGGGAAAATCGCAGGCGGTCCATTACGATCAGCGTGACAACAGTGGCGTCCTGGCGGAGTTTCTCGAAGCGCTGGACATCAAACAGGCCGCCTTTGTCGGCAATTCCATGGGCGGTTCGTCCTGCATCCGCCTGGCCTACGAGCGTCCCGAGCTGGTATCGCACCTGATCACCATGGGTTCGTCGGCTGGCGTGCCTGGCATGTTTGATCCGGCCGGCTTGAGCGAAGGCGTGAAGGCGCTGGAAGCGGCTTACTTCAACCCGTGCGTGGAAACCATGCGCAAGTTTGTCGAGGGCATGGCTTTCGACACGCGCCACGTCACCGATGAATTGCTCGTCGAGCGCGTCAAGGCGGCGCTGGCGCGTCCTGATCATATCGAAGGCTGGAAGAGCGGTCATGGCAAGCCCATGGTCAGGCTCGACCCGGCACGCGTTGCCTCGATCACGGCACCGACCCTGCTCATGCATGGCCGCGACGACCGTACCGTCCATTTCGCTTCAGCACTGACGCTGGCCCGCGCCATCGCCAACTCGCGCGTGTATATCGTCAACCGTTGCGGGCATTGGGTGCAGCTTGAGCATACCGATGAGTTTAACCGGGCTGTTCATTCCTTTATTGGTGCATAAGCAGCAATAGCTGCGCGTCCGGCGCCAGCGCGCATTGTGGCCGTTCGTTATAGCCCGGCGTGCGGCTTTTGATGAATGTATATTCTAGATCTATAAATCAATTAAAACATTGGAGACACCGACCATGATCAAGTCGCTTGCTTATCTGGGGGTTATTTCCCCTCAGTACAAAGAGTGGGAAACCTTCGGGCCTGAAGTGCTGGGTCTGCAGCTTGCAGGACACGGCGCCGATGGTGCCGTCAGGCTCCGGCTCGATGATGCTGCGCACCGCATCTCCATTCATCCCGGCGCCAGAAACGAGATTGCCTATATCGGCTGGAGCGTCAAGGATGAAGCGGACGCCAAAGCCGTGGCCGAGCGTGTTGCGGCCTATGGCCTCGACGTCGCCCGTGCAAGCGAAGTCGACAGCGCGCAGCGCCAGGTCGAGGGCTTTTACTGGTTCCGCGATCCCTCGGGCTTTCGCCATGAGTTGAGCTGGGGGCAGGTGCATACCGTCGCGCCATTGCGCCCGGGCCGGCCCGTCAGTGGCTTTCGCACGGGCGAGCAGGGACTGGGGCACGTGGTGCTTGCCGTCTCCGACCTGGCAGAAGGCGACCGTTTCTATCGAGAGGTGCTGGGTTTTCATCAGTCCGATACGGTCAAGGATGGCGAACTGCAGGCGCACTTTTACCACATCAATGGGCGTCATCACTCGCTGGCCATCAGCAGCCTGCCGACCCGCCAGCCTGCCTTCCTGCATCTGATGATCGAGGTGAATGCATTGGACGACTTGGGCGCTGCCCATGACCTGTGCGAACAGCGCAACATTCCCATCACCACCACGCTGGGACGGCACAGCAACGATCACATGACGTCGTTCTACATGTACACGCCGTCGGGCTTCCGTCTCGAATATGGCTGGGGCGGCCTGGATGTCGATCACGATCTGTGGATCCCGCGCATCTATGACAAGCCCAGCAGCTGGGGCCATCGCCGCCAGCACAAGGAGCTGACGGCGCTCATGTCGGTCGACTCGCCGGCGCAATGAACATGGCTCTTTCTCCCGGCTGCTGCCGGGACACTTCACACAATCATTGCTCTAAATAGGAATTATCGATATGCATCCCGTACAAGAAATCATCAATGGCAACATCGATCACTTTGTCAATCAGGAAGAGCCCAGCATTGCACTGGGACGCGTGACGGACGAAGGCGCCCGGCTGCTGCGCGAAAGCGGCCTGGTGCGCATGCTGCAGCCGAAGGAATACGGCGGTTACGAAGCCAATCCCCGCGATTTTTGCCAGGCCGTCATGGAGCTGGCTGCCAAGGCGCCGTCGCTGGGCTGGGTCGGCTCGGTCGTCGGCGTCCATCCCTTTCAGTTTGGCCAGGGCGATCCGCGTTTGCAGGAAGAAGTCTGGGGCGACGATCACGATACCTGGACCGCTTCGCCCTACGCGCTGATCGGCCAGGCCCGCCGCGTCGATGGCGGCTTTGTCCTGAATGGCCAGTGGCCGTTCTCGTCGGGCACCGACCACTGCAAATGGGTAGTGATCGGCGGCATGGCGGAAAGCGAAAATGGACCGGCGGGCGAATTTACCGTTCCCTACCATTTTGTACTGCCGCGCGCCGACTACGAGATATTGCATGACTCCTGGAACGTCATGGGCCTGGCCGGCACGGGCAGCAAGGACTTGCTGGTGAAAGAGGCATTTGTACCTGACTATCGCACCTTCAATCTGGCAGACTTGAATGAGCGCGTGTATGCCACGCGCAACCGCCCGGGCAATGCGCTGTATCAGATTCCATTCGACCTGTTTTTCCCTGGTGCGATTTCGGTTGCCACGATGGGCATTGCTGCCGGTGTCGTGGAGCATTTCGCCGAATACACGGGTGGACGCGTGACGCGCATGGGCACCAAGCAAACGCAGAATCCTTACCACATGGCGTCGCTCGGCGCTGCACTGGCCGACATCGATGCCAGCCGTCAGCATGTGCTCCGGGAAATTGGCGACATTTATGACTTTGTCGTCGCCGGCGGCCGTGTGACTCAGGAGATGAAACGCAAGGCCCGCGTCAATCAGGTGCGCGCCGTGCGCCGCGCTGCCGAGGCCGCCGCGATGGTGTTCAAGCATGCCGGCGGCAACGCCAGCCGCGTGACCAATCCTATCCAGCGAACCTGGCGCGACTTGTCCGTTGCCATGGGGCATGCCTGTAACGTTGATGACCCGGTCTACGCCGCCTACGCCGGCGCGCTGTACGGCATACCTGTCCCGCGCGGTGTGATCATTTAAGCAGCACTGGCAAACCACGGGCACCGTGGCGCTAATGCCGTTCAGTGAAAGTCTCTTTTCAGGATCTGGACGGTTTAGCGCTGAGGGCGGACAGAAAATGCCAAAAAATGGTCGCAGAAGGAGGAAATGGCGGCGCTCGCACAAGTCTTTGATTTAAAGGACAAGATATGTCCGGCAAGCCGTTTAGGAGGCTTAGCATCCCGTCCTCGCCTCCAGATGGAAAAATAGCCTACTTTCGAGTGGGCTATTTTTTTGCCGTGCGCCCAGCATGGGGAAGGCCTATAAACCGACAGGCAGGACGATGAAGGGGCATGATCCAAAATCCTGGTTCTGAAAACACCGTGTGCTTCATCCTTGCTCTCCAGCGGTGTGTATGGCGGGACTGCTGCATTTTGCGCCATGCTTATTTTTTAATGGCACGTTCTGCGCGCCAGCTTCCTGGTGCGGCATCTAGCGCGACTTGAAACTTGAGGGTTTGGACATATAAAACGTCAATAGGTTGACAAAAATTTTCATATTCATTGGCACTGTATTTCTTCAGGCCAATAAAAATACACATTTTTCCCTTAAAAAATCACATAAAATCTCCGAAATAAGACGTAATTTTTCGCGACCATATAAATATATGCAAATATATTGACATGATTCGCATACATTCTTATGCTTGGATCACTGCTCGGATCGCTGCGGAAACATGCCGAAGCCTGGTCGCGCAATGCTTCCCTTTTGCGCAATACCTGAGCGAGCAGTGTCAGACGATGGCAATGCATGCATGTGTCGCCATCGATAGCCGGCGGTAGCCGATTCGGCTCGCGTCCTGCTGGTTGAATAGATTCATCCATGCCATATGGCAATAAAAATACAGGAGACATTCATGAAGTCCTTCAAGCAAAGCCATCCAAAATTGACCCCGCTGGCTATCGGCGTGTTGGCGTTGGCAGTGTCCATGCCTGCTTTCGCCGAAACGGAGATAGAGACATTGCGGCGTGAGCTAGCGGAACAAAAGCAATTGATACAGAAGATCCTGGCGGCGCAGGAAACGCAAAAGACACAGGATGTCCAGACCGGTGGACCCAATCGTGGTGCCGGCTTGCAGGCCGGTGTGCCTGCTGGTCCTGTCACTCCTGCCTTGACCATCTACGGTGTCGCCGATATCGATGTGTCGCGCGCCGATAGTGGCTTTGGCAACAAGATGAACATCGGCTCGGGTGGCTATACGGCATCGAGGTTGGGCATCAAGGGCGAAAAAGATCTCGGCAATGACATCAAGGCGGTCTACCTCATGGAAGCGGGCTTGTCCATGAATACAGGCACGGTGGGTACCGGCGTTCCCACCCTGGGCATTAACAATACGGTGGCCTCGAATGGTGCGTTGACTAGCGCGGGCACGCAGTTTTTTTCGCGCCAGATATACGCTGGCTTGATGACGCCGGCAGGTACCATCACTGCCGGGCGTCAGTATGCGGGCTCGTATCTGGCCTCCGTTTCCGACAGCACCGCGATGGGCGCTGGCCTGTATGGTTCTTCGGCCACGCTCTTGCCGGTGATCGCGAGCATGCCGACCCGGCTGAATAATTCCCTGGTGTATATCTCACCCAAGATGCGCGGCGTGACCGCGCAACTGACCCTGACGACGGGCAGTGGCAACAACGTCAATACGGTCGTTGGCACGGCCACGAGCTCGACCACCGACTCTGCGGGCCGTGGAGGTGATCTGGCGCTGTTCTATGCGAACGGGCCATTCAAGGCCGCCGTGACTGCCTGGAATGTCAGGAATGCCAGTTTCAATCCCTCGCTAGGCGAAACGGGCTTGGCATCAAGGAAAGGTTTTCAAGCGGGCGCCAATTATCAGTTCGGTATTGCCAGAATTTACGCTACCTATGTGCAGGGCAAGATCGCTGGCGGCGGCTATGAGCGCGGTTCGAAGATCTTGTCCAAGGCCAGCGGCTGGAGCGTCAGCGCCGGCGTGCCGATGGGCGGCGGTACGGCACTGGCCAGCTATACGCGGGCAAACGACAAGTCGCTGATCGCCGATCGCGATGTCAGCCTGGTTGGCCTGGCTTACACCTACAAGCTGTTCGAGACAACCACGCTGTACGGCAGTTGGGGCAAGATGATCAACCAGCGGAATGCGTCCTACAGTTTGTCAAACGGCGGCGATCTGGTGGGGACGGTCTCTCCAGTCGGATTCAATCCGAGCGGCCTGATGATAGGCTTGAACCAGGTGTTCTGATCACTGGCAGCACATGCATCGGCTATGCGCTAAGGCGTAATGAGCGCATAGCCCTTATCGATGACCAGCGCGTTGCGCTCCACCACATGTGCGCGGAAAAACACGTGCATGCCACGCCGCCAGATTTCCGTTCTGATGGTCTCGCCAGGAAACACGGGTGCGCTAAAACGTGCATTGAGCACTTGCAGACGCGCCGCCTCGTGATGGCAGCAGGTTTTTAAGAGGGCATGCCCGATCACGCCGAACGTCGCCAAGCCATGCAAGATGGGGCGAGGAAAGCCGGCGCTGCGTGCCAGCTGCGGCTCGGCGTGCAGGGGATTCAAATCTCCCGACAAACGATACAGCAAGGCCATGTCTAGCCGCGTCGGCAAGTCGCAAACGATATCGGCTGGCGCCGACGGCATCACTGGCAGCTTTGAGACGCTCTCGTCGCTGGGCTGGCCTCGCGCGCTATAGCCGCCATGGCCGCGACAGAAATAGACTTGCTCCACCGTTGCCAACAGCTTGCCGGAGGCTTGCTCCGATACCCGTGTTTCACAGGCCAGCAACGCCCCTTTGCCAGCACCCTTGTCGGTGATGCCGGTGACGCGCGTGCGGCCAATGATGGCGGCGGCGGCGGGCAATGGCTGATGCAAAGTCAGGTATTGTTCACCATGCAGCACTTGCAGCCAGTCAAGGCCCGTGTCGGGATGCTGCATCCAGGCGCCGGGGCTGCCCAGGATCACGGCCATGCTCGGCACCGCTTGCAGGTCTTTTTCGTAGACAAATTGCAGCTCGGCCGTATCGAGCGGATCGCTGCAGTAACCGAGGCTGAGCGCGTACAGCATCGTGTCTTTCTCGGTGTACGTATGGCGCACGTCGGGGAAGTGCCAGTGCATCAGCCTGTGATAATCGAAAGCCATGCGCGTTCTCCTGGTAGATGAAATCAGCGACCGGGGGCAGCGGGCAGCGAACTGCACGCCGCGCCCCCGGCATGCCAGAGTCAAGACTAGCGTTGCACCAGCTTGCATTTCGATTCGGACAAGGGCATGGCCGAATCGGCGGCCGAAATGACTTTGCGCACGTGGTAATAGTCCCACGGCTCCTTCGATTCGCTCGGCTTTTTCACCTCGAGCAGCAGCATCTCATGCGCAAACTTGCCGTCAGCCCGTATGGTTCCCTTGAACAGACCATCATCGATTGGGGTCGATTTCAAGTACTTCATGACGCTTGCCATGTCATCGGTGCCGGTTTTTTCGATGGCATTGAGGTAATTGAGCACCGACGAATACACGCCCGCTTGCGCCATGCTCGGCATTTTCTTGGTTTTTTCGAAGTAGCGGCGCGACCAGGCGCGGCTTTTTTCGTCGCGGTTCCAGTAAAAGCCTTCGGTCAGCGTCAAGCCTTGCGCCACTTTCAAGCCCAAGGCATGCACGTCATTGATGAACAACACGATCGGCACGATGGTCTGGGTCTTCGAGATGCCAAATTCGGCCGCTTGCTTGATGGCCAGAATGGTATCTTGCCCGCCATTGGCCAGGGCGATGACATCGGCCTTGGACGCTTGCGCCGTGAGCAGGAAGGAAGAGAAATCGGTGGCAGGGAATGGGTGCTTGGCCACGCCCAGCACTTTGCCGCCATTGGCGACGACGACCTGGCTGGCGCCATTCATCATCGCCGCGCCTGCGGCATAGTCGGCGGCGATGAAAAACCAGTTCTTCTTACCTGATTGTACGATCGCCTTCGAGGTACCGGAGGCCAGCCCATAACTGTCATAGACCCAGTGCACGGTACTGGCGTTGCAGCGCTCGTTGGTAATGGGTAGCGAGGCGGAGCCGGAAATGAGCACCATTTTTTTCTTTTGTTCGGCCACGTCCATCACCGCCAAGGCGACACTGGTGGTCACCAGTTCCACGATGACATCGACTTGATCCTTGTCGAACCATTCGCGCGCCCGCGTGGCGCCGATGTCAGGCTTGTTCTGGTGATCGGCACTGACGATTTCGATCTTCTTGCCCAGCACCGTGCCATTTTTTGAAAAGTCTGCAATCGCCATTTTCGCCGCCGTCACCGCACCGGCGCCGACGAATTCGGAATACGTCCCGGTCATGTCGGTGAGTACGCCGATCTTTACCACGCCATCGCTGATTTTTTCCTGCGCCGTTGCCTGCGCGGCAAATGCCAGGCTGCCGATGCAGCCGGCCACTCCAAGCGCCACGACTTGCTTCAGGCTGTGTTCGCGTTGTTTTAATTTTTTTACGTACATGCTTGTCTCCATGATTTCCGTCTTTCAACGGTGGGGGGGCTATAAGGGAATCTCCCTTATAGATGCTGAAAAACGCCTGTATCGGCATGGTGCGCGGCGCCTCACACGCGTTCTAATATCATGGCGATGCCTTGGCATCGCAGATGTATGCTTGGTGCATGACGCAATTCCTATGCGTGGTGAAAGATAGGTGGAGTTGTTGCGTTCAAGCGGCGCTTAATCGTGCAGGGCGGCAGCGTTGCCCGTCGCACCGCCGCTGCCCGCTGCCAGTTCCTGCATGCCGGCTTGCAGCGTGGCCAGAGCCTGCCGGCGGGCCCAGAACACGGGGCCACCATGCCGGCGGGGAAAGCCATAGCCGTGCACCATCGCCACGTCGATGTCGCTGGCGCGGCTGGCGACGCCTTCGGCCACCAGCTGCGCAGCTTCATTGGCCATCGCCAGCAGGGCGCGGCGGCAGATTTCTGTGTCGCTCAGGTGGCGGCGCGCCACGCCGCGCGCAAGCGATGCCTGTTCGATAATATGGCGTACCGTGGCGTCGCTGTGGGCCGAGCGCTTGCCATCGGCGTAGTTGTAATAGCCGGCGCCCGCTTTCTGGCCCAGCCTGCCGCGCTCACACAAGTGATCGAGAATGGCCACGTAGCGCTCCTGGGCTGGGCGCTTGGCCGCCTGCGCGCGGCGCATGCGCCAGGCGATGTCCAGGCCCGACAGGTCGGCCACCGCAAAGGGACCCATGGCAAAGCCAAATGCCTGCAGGGCAGCGTCGACTTGCTCGGGCCAGGCGCCGTCTTCGAGCATGAATTCGCACTGCTTGCGGTAGGCGTTGTAGATGCGGTTGCCGATGAAGCCGAAGCTGTTGCTGGCCACCACCGCCTGCTTGCCCAGGCGTTTGGCCATGTCCAGGCCGGTGGCCAGCACCTCGGGCGCGGTGTCCGCGCCGGGCACCACTTCCAGCAGCTTCATGATGTTGGCGGGACTGAAGAAGTGCAAGCCCAGCACGTCTTGCGGACGCGATGTGGCGGCCGCGATCTGGTCCAGATCGAGGTAGGAAGTGTTGCTTGCCAGCACGGCGCCGGGACGGGCATGGGCATCGATCTGGACAAACACGGCCAGCTTGACGGCCAGTTCTTCGAATACGGCTTCGATGACGAGGTCGGCCTGGCCCAGTTGGGTCCAGTCGGTGCATGGCTGCAAGCGCGCCGCGTTGGCCGCGGCCAACTCAGCCTTGAGCTTGCCGGCGCTGACCCGCTTCCTGTAGTGCATGTCAATGCGTTCGCTGCCGCGCGCCAGGGCGGCCGGGTCTTGCTCCAGCAGCAGTACCTGCATGTCGGCGTCGAGCACGCTGATGGCGATGCCTGTCCCCATGGTGCCGGCGCCGATGATGGCCACCGTGCGGATCGGCCGGGGCACGGCTTGCTGGGCTGGCGCCAGCTGCATGGCGGCGTGCTCGGAACTGGCCTGGTGTTGTAGCGCGGCCGCTTCCGGCGGCGCGTCGATGGTGATCACGGGCACCTCGCCGTCGGGCGCGTTCAATATTGTAGATGGTGCTGGCATGTGTGTGACTCCTGTCATTGTGCGTCTGGTGTTGCTGGGCCGATGGTGATGGCGATCTTGCCGAATTGAGAACCGGCCTCCAGTGCGTCGAGCGCCGCATGCACTTCGTCCATCGGGTAAGTCGCACAGATCACCGGACGCAGTGCGCTGCGCTCGACAAATGCCAGCAAGTCGCGCAACTCGGCCAAATCACCAAGGGTGGAGCCGAATATCTGCAATTGGCGGATGAATATGCGGCGCAGATCGGCTGGCGGCTGGTCGCCGCTGGTGGCGCCGCACGTGACGATGCGCCCGCCCCGTACCAGTGACTTGAGGGCGTGCGACCAGACTGCCTGGCCCACGTTTTCGATGACGACATCGGCGCCGCGCCCGCCCGTCAAGGCCATTACTTCCCTGGTGATGTCTTGCGTGCTGCCATTGATGGCGTGATCGGCGCCCAAGTCCAAGGCGCGCTGCAGCTTGCCGGCATCGCGCGAGGTGACGATGGCCTTGCAACCGGCCAGCTTGGCCAGTTGCAGCGCGGCCAGCGAGACGCCGCCGCCGATGCCGAAGATGAGTACCGTTTCCCACGGCTGGATCTGCGCCTTGCCAAATAGCATGCGCCACGCCGTCAGGTGGCACACTCCCAGCGCCGCTGCCTGTTCAAAATTGAGCGAGGCGGGCATGGGGAATACATTGCGCGCCGGCAGGCTGACAAATTCAGCCAAGGTACCGTCGCGATGTTCGCCCAGGTATTGGATGCCGGTGCACAGTACGCCGGCACCGCGCTGGCAGAATTCACAGCGCCCGCAGCCGATACCGGGGTGCAGCACCACGCGCTGGCCCACAGTCAACAGCGGCTCTTCCGGGCCGACTTCTTCGACGATGCCGGCGCCATCGAGTCCCAGGATGTGCGGCAGGCTGTGCGTGATGCCCTTGCCGCTGTCGCGCATATACAGGTCAACCCGGTTCAGGCTGGCCGCCATCACGCGCACCAGCACGTCGCCGTGGCCCCGTGCGGGCTTGGGCCGTTCGCCTATCTGCACCACGGCATTGTCGCCGTGGCCGCTGATGAAGACTGCTTTCATCGTATTTCCTCCGCTATTGCATGACACGAAAGGCTGGCTCAGTCGCTGCGCATCAGCTCGCGGCCGATGATCAGCTGCTGGATCTGCGTGGTGCCCTCGTACAAGCGCAACAGGCGCACGTCACGGTAGAAACGCTCGACCTTGTATTCGTTGATATAGCCGGCGCCACCATGCACTTGCACGCCGCGATCGGCCACGCGTCCGGCCATTTCGGTGCAAAACATCTTGGCGCACGAGGCGCGCATGCTGACATCGGGGTCGCTCACACCGGCTGGCTTGGCGTCATAGCGTTTGGCGCAGTCCTGCACCATCGACCAGCCCGCGTACAGCTCGGCCTGGCTATCGGCCAGCATGGCCTGCACCAGTTGGAAGTCGCCGATGCGCTCGCCGAATTGCTTGCGTTCGCGCGCATACAGCACCGATTCGTCGAGCACGCGTTGGGCCACGCCGCACGACAGAGCCGATACATGCAAGCGGCCACGGTCGAGCACTTTCATGGCCGTCTTGAAGCCTTTGCCGGGCACGCCGCCGATGATATTGGCGGCCGGTACCCGCACATTGTCGAGGATGATGTCGCAGGTCTTTGTGCCGCGTTGGCCCATCTTCTTGTCCGGCTTGCCCAGGCTGATGCCGGGCAAGTTGGACGGCACGATGAACGAGGAGATGCCGCCAGCGCCCGGGCCGCCCGTGCGCGCCATCAAGGTAAAGGCGCCGGCACGCGGGGCATTGGTGATGAAGCGCTTGACGCCATTGAGCACATAACAGTCGCCGTCCAATTCGGCTTTGCACTGCAGGGCGGCCGCGTCCGAGCCGGCTGCAGGTTCCGTCAGCGCGAACGACATGATCAGTTCTCCGCTGGCCACCTGCGGCAGGAAGGCTTGCTTTTGTGCTTCGGTACCATCCATCAAAATGCCCTGCGAGCCGATGCCCACGTTGGTGCCGAACACGGAACGAAAGGCCAGCGCCGTTTGCCCCAGTTCAAACGCAACCTGGCATTCCTGGCTCATCGACAGGCCGATGCCGCCATATTGCTCGGGGATGGACAGGCCGAACAGGCCCATCTGCTTCATATCCTCGACGATGTCGGCCGGTACCTCGTCGAGTTCTTCGACGATATTTTCGGCAGGCACCAGGCGTTCGCGGATGAAGCGCTGTACGGTGGCAAGCAGGAGTTCAAAGGACTCTGTATCTAATGACATAATCGGACATCCATTCGTGAAAATAGGGGGAGGGAGCTAGCGGTGTTGCACCAGTGGCGTGCGCTTGTCGAGGAAGGCTGCCATGCCCTCGTGCGCATCGCTGCTGGCGAAACGCGCATGCATCTGGCGCCGCTCGAAGGAGATGCCTTCGGCCAGCGAGCCTTCGTAGGCGCGCTTGATCGATTCCTTGATACTCATCAGGGCAGGCAAGGAATAAGCGGCAATGGCGGTGGCCAGCGCGATACTTGTGCTGCGCAAGTCGGCTGCCGGCACCACGCGTGAGACCAGGCCGTAGCGGTCCGCCTCTGTCGCATCGAGCGTGCGCGCGCTCAGGCACATGTCCATCGCCTTGGCCTTGCCCACCGCCAGCGGCAAGCGCTGCGTGCCGCCTGCGCCCGGCATCATGGCCAGCGTAATTTCCGGCAAGGCGAATTTGGCGTTGTCGGCGGCAATCACGATGTCGCAGGCCAGCGCCAGTTCGCAGCCGCCGCCCATGGCGAAGCCTGCCACAGCGGCGATTACCGGCTTGCGCACCTGGCAGATGGTTTCCCAGTTGCGGGTGATAAAGTCGCTGCGGTAGACATCCATATAGGTCCAGTGCGCCATGGCCGCGATATCGGCGCCGGCGGCAAAGGCCTTGTCGCTGCCGGTGATGATGATGGCGCCGATGGCCTCGTCGGCGTCGAATGCCAGCAGCGCATGGCCCAGGGCATCCATCAAGCCATCGTTGAGGGCATTGAGTTGCTTGGGCCGGTTCAGCGTGATGACGCCAACGCGGCCTATGGTTTCGAGCAGAACAAGCGTGTCGTCCATGGGGCTAGCCTCCAGGGGAGAATCAAGGGAAGGGGACATGGCCGCCTCAGATCGCGCCGTCGCCGAGCATCTGGCGCAGCTTGAATTTCTGGATTTTCCCCGTCGGCGTGGTCGGCATCTCTTCGCGCACGATCAGGCGCTCGGGGATATATTGCAGGGCAACCTTTTGCGCCTTGAGGAAGTCGACAATCGACGCGAGATCGATGCTGTGGCCCTGCTTGGGCACGACGATGGCGCAAGCGCGTTCGCCAAGTCGCTCGTCGGGATAGGCGACGATGACGACGGTCGCTACGGACGGGTGGCGGTACAGCATGGTTTCGATCTCGACCACCGGGATGTTTTCGCCGCCACGGATGATCACATCCTTGCTGCGCCCGGTGATGCGGACATAGCCTTGTTCGTCGATGCGTGCCTGGTCGCCCGTGTCGAACCAGCCATCGGCATCGGTGGCGTTAAATTGCGGGCGATGCAGGTAGCCGCCAAAGTTCGAGCATGAGCGCAGCAGCAACTGGCCCGGCACGCCGGGCGGCTGTGCCACGCCGTTGCCATCGACGACTTTGAGCTCCACGCCGGGCAGCGGCAAGCCGTCGCTGTTGACCGAGCGTTCGTCGTCGTCTTCCAGGCGGGTCAGGGTGACGGCACCATTTTCGCTCATGCCCCAGGCCGCAACGATCTTGGTGCCCATCGTCTTGCGCGCCTTTTCAACCAGAGGGCCGGGTATCGGTGCGCCCGCGCACAGGAAGGTGCGCAGGGTGGGCACGGGGCTGGCCAATTCGCCGACGGTGTTGGCCAGATCGGTCAGGAAAGGCGTCGAAGCCATGGTGAAAGTCACGCCATGTTCGCGGATCAGTTGCACCGCTTTTTTGGGCTCCCAGATGTCTTGCAGCACCACGCTCGCTTGCAGCATGATGGGCATCATCAGCCCGTACATGAAGCCAGTCTGGTGCGACATCGGCGAGGCCATCAAGACCACGTCGTCGGCACCCAGATGCAGACGCTGCGCGTAGGGGATGATGTTGGCCATGGTGGTGTTGGCCGAATGCATGACACCTTTCGGTTCGCCGGTCGTACCCGAGGTGTAGATCAGCTGCGTGACGTCGTCGGGTCCCGGCCGCTGGCGCTGCAGGATGTCGCCGGCATCGTCGGCCAGTTCCCATTGGGGGATGCTGAGCAGCGCTTCGAAGCTGTTGGCGCCGGCGCCGCCCACGATCACGACCTGCTGCAGGTCGGGCAGGTCAGGCTGCAAGCCGGCCATCATGGCTTCGAAGTCGAAGCCGCGAAACGTCTTTGGGGCGATCATGATCTTCGAGCCTGCATGCTTGAGCATGAAGGCCAGCTCGCGTTCGCGGAAAATGTGCATCAGCGGATTCATCACCGCACCGATGCGCGAACAGGCCAGGTAGGTCAGCGTGAACTGCCACCAGTTGGGCAGCTGGCAAGACACCACGTCATTGCGCCCCACGCCCAGGCGCGTCAGACCGACGGCGATGCGGTCGGCCATGTTTGCCAGTTCGCGGTAGGTAAAGCGGGTGATCGCTGTCGCATCGAGCTGCACGGCGGTGAGCGCGGCTTTGTCCGGCGCGCTGGCCACACAGGCGTCCAGCGCGTCGTTGATGGTGCGGTCGTGCCAGAGCCCCTGGGCGATGCTCGCGGCGCGGCGCGGCGGAATCAAGATGGCATCAAATTCCATGATTTGTCTCCTCTAGTTATATTGATTACTACCAGGCAAAAGCACGCACTACGCTGGAACAGCCGCACGCCCGGCGCGCGTGCGGGCGACAATGGTTTTCATGATCTGGGCCGTGCCGTCGCCGATCTGGAAGCCCAGCACATCGCGCAGGCGCTGTTCCATCAGGCCGTGGTCGTAGCCACCATGGCCGAACATCAGCAGGCATTGATGGATCACGTCGTAAGCCAGCTTTGGACCCCACCACTTGCACATGGCCGCTTCGGCAGTATGCGGCGCGCCCTTGTCCTTGAGCCACAGGGTTTGCAGGCACAGCAGTCGCGCCGCCGTCACTTGCGTGTCGTATTCGGCCAGCGGGTGCGACACGCCCTGGAAGGCGGACAGGGGCTGGCCGAAGGCCTGGCGTTGGGCCACATACTCCCAGGTCTCTTCCAGCGCGGTGCGGGCCACCGCCAGCACTTGCAGTCCGATCAGGGCGCGCGAGAAATCAAAGCCTTGCATCACTTGTACGAAGCCCTTGCCTTCTTGTCCCAGCAGATGATCGACGGGGACTTTCACGTTTTCAAAAAACAGCGAGCCGCGGCCGATGGC
Source organism: Janthinobacterium woesei (assembly GCF_051380875.1). Taxonomy (NCBI): domain Bacteria; kingdom Pseudomonadati; phylum Pseudomonadota; class Betaproteobacteria; order Burkholderiales; family Oxalobacteraceae; genus Janthinobacterium; species Janthinobacterium woesei. The sequence goes on along the minus strand of NZ_JBNYXW010000010.1, from coordinate 123,920 downwards.
ACGCTGGCCATGGCAGTCGAAACGGTTGCGCGTGATGCCTGGCAAATCCATCGGCACCAGCAGGGCAGAGACGCCATGTGCACCCGATTCGACCGTGCCGGTACGGGCAAAGACGACGGCGGCATCGGCTTGGTCGGCGGCGGAAATCGACGTTTTTTCACCGTTGAGCACGTAATGCTCGCCAACGCGCTCCATTTTCAGCCGCAGAGCGCCGGCATCGGAGCCGCCGCGCGGCTCGGTGAGGGCGATTGCCAGCAGTGCCTGACCTTGCGTCAGCCTGGACAGCCAGGGCTTGACCACTTCCGGCTTGCCGTGTTGCGCCAGGATTTGGCCGTTGAGCGAGGCCAGCAGGTTGATATAGGAAAGACTGAGGTCGGCGCGCGCGATTTCTTCATGGATCACGCCGGCGGCCAGGCAACCGAGTCCCTGGCCGCCAAACTGTTCCGGCAATTCCGGCGCGATGAAACCCATCTCGCCCATCTCGCGCATCAATGTCCGGTCCAGGATGCGTGTCTTGTCGCGTTCCAGGAAGCCCGGTGCCACGCGTCCGTCGGCAAAGCGGCGCACGTGCTCGCCCAATGTCGCGAGGTCGTCGTCTATATAGGGGTTCATCTTGTCTCCTTTTGCAATGTCAAGGGCCGGGGTCGGGTGCCCCGTTTATTTTGCGAACTTGCGGAACTCGGGCTTGCGCTTTTCTTTCAGCGCATTGACGCCTTCGCGCGATTCCTCGGTGTCGTAAAACAGCTTGAGCGCGTACATGCCCAGCCCTGCAATGCCGGCCTGGTGCGCGGTATCGGCATTGAAACTGCGCTTGGCGATGGCCAGCGCGGTCGGGCTGCGTTCGCAAATTTCTTCGGCCCACTTCTGTACTTCGGCATCGAGTTGATCGTGTGGCACGCAGATGTTGGCCAGGCCCATGGCGACGGCCTCGGCGCCTGAATAGCGGCGGTTCAGATACCAGATTTCGCGCGCCTTCTTTTCGCCCACCACGCGCGCCAGGAAAGCGGTGCCGTAACCAGGATCGACCGAACCCATCTTGGGACCCACCTGGCCGAACTGTGCCTTGTCCGAGCAAATGGTCAGGTCGCAAATCGTGCACAGCACATTGCCGCCACCGATCGCATAGCCTTGCACACGGGCGATCACCGGCTTGGGCACGTCGCGGATGGCCGTGTGCAGCTCCTCCATCGGCAGGCCGATGGTGCCGCGGCCGTCGTAATTGCCGTTGTGGGCAGACTGGTCGCCGCCGGTGCAAAATGCCCGGTCACCAGCGCCGGCGAGCACGATGACGCCGACGTCGCGGTCGTAGCCGGCCTTGTTCAGGGCCTTGATGATTTCATCGCAAGTCTGGCCGCGAAACGAATTCATCTTGTCCGGGCGGTTAATCGTGATCCAGGCGGCGCCGTTGCGTACTTCGTACAGAATGTCTTCGAATTCCATGCTGATCTCCTTGTGCTGTGCTGTGGGGTGGCGCAGGTGCGGGCTGCGGTCAGCCGTTCATCGTCAGGCCGCCCGATACGCTCAATACCTGGCCGGTGATGAAGCTGGCGTCTTCGCTGGCGAGAAACACAATGGCGCTGGCCAGGTCGTCAGCCTGGCCGAGGCGGCCCAACGGAATGGCGCGCGTAAACGCTTCGAGCAGTTTTTCGGGATTCGGCGCGCCCTCGGCGACGCCCGCCAGCAGTGCCGTGTCGGTGGGGCCGGGGCACACCACGTTGACGGTAATGCCATGGCGGGCATGTTCACGTGCAATGGTCTTGGAAAATGCCACCAAGCCGCCCTTGCAGGCAGCGTATACAGCTTCGCCGGAGGAGCCGACGCGGGCCGCGTCGGACGCGATGTTGACAATGCGGCCAGCCTTGCGTTCGGCCATGCCGGGCAGTACCGCATGATGCATGTGCAGTGCGCCGGTGAGATTGATGGCAATCAATTTGGCCCATTCGGCAGGGACGGTCTTGGTGAATGGTTTGAAGACATCCCAGCCGGCATTGTTGACCAGTACGGCTATCGGCCCCAGTTGGGCTTCGGTGGCGGCCACGGCCGCATCGACCTGGGCCCGGTCGGTGATGTCGCACTGGAAGGCTGTTGCCTTGCCACCCGCTTCGACGATGCTTGCTGCCACCGCTCGCGCGGCGTCCAGATTCATGTCAAACACTGCTACCAGGGCGCCCGCCTGGGCGAAGCGCCGGCACGTGGCGCCGCCGATACCGCCGCCGCCGCCGGTCACGATGACGGTCTTTCCCGTGAATTGCTGCATAGTTTTCTCCCTCAAGATTGCCATGGTTGGTATCCTTACGCATGGTGTTTAAACTCGATCGCATATACGTCAATATATTTACGTATATTATTTCACGATCTTCTTTAGCGCAAGCGAGTTTGATAAAATATACGTAAATATGTTGACTGTTGCCCTGCTCGTTCGCAGAGGTGCTGGTCATGATTACTGGAGAAACTATGAGATACCACAATGATTCGGTCGAAAAGACGCGTGCCGAACTGGCTAACAGGCTGTTCTTTCGTTTGTATCAATGTGCAAACATGTTGCACAAAACTGGGACGCGGGCTGTCGAAGACCTGGGCCTGACCACGCAGCAGTGGGCGGTCCTGGGCGCGCTGTCGCGTCCGGAAGCGGCCGGTGGCATGAGCGTGGGGGATTTGGCGCGCTATTTGCTGGTCAGTAGGCAAAATTTGTCCGGTTTATTGAGTCGTATGGAGCGCGACGGCCATCTCAGCAGCGATCCCGATGGGCGCGACCGGCGCTCAAGACTGATCACCATGACGCCCTCAGGCAAGCAGGTATGGAACGAGCAAGCCACGCCCCGCATCAATGACTACTATGAACAGGCGCTGGCTGATTTTTCGATCAGCGACATGACCCATAGCCTGCATTACATGCTCAAGCTATTGGATAACATGAAGCGCCTCGATGGTGAGGGGCGGTCAGTTGAAGTTGAGTCAGTTGAGTCGGATGCGGCGCTAGAAGCTTAGGGCGGGGACGGCGGAAGCTGCCGTCACCATGGCCGCGGGGCGCTGTTTTTATCCCTCTTGTATAATGGGTACAAGTTCAGCAACGCCGCCCGGCTTGTTGAATAAGCTTCCCGTTTTGCCATGCCCCTCGATGATTTCGGCGCTTCCCAGCCATTGCGCGGGAGGCAGGGCTGGCCTGATCGCTGCGGATCAGGCCAGTATCGCCTTCCGTTGAGCGCCAGGCTCACTTCCGACTGTAGATCGTAATTCATGATAAATACTGCCTTTCGAGACGAATGGCTCTCGAACCTGCAAAAAAACTTCCTCGCTGGCTTGACTACTTCGTTTGCGCTGGTGCCAGAATGCATCGCCTTTGCCCTGGTGGCGCAGTTGAATCCCCTGATGGGGCTGTATGGCGCCGTCATCATCTGCGCGCTGACGGCCATCTTTGGCGGGCGTCCGGGCATGATTTCGGGCGCCGCCGGCTCCATGGCCGTGGTCATCGTGGCGCTGGTGGCCCAGCACGGCGTGCAATACCTGCTGGCGACGGTGGTGCTCAGCGGCATCCTGATGGCGCTGTTCGGCATCTTGCGCCTGGGCAAGCTCATCCGCATGGTGCCGCACCCGGTGATGCTGGGCTTTGTGAATGGCCTGGCCATCATCATCGCCATGGCGCAACTAGAACACTTTCGCCAGGCGACACCGCAAGGCGAGCAATGGCTGCAGGGCACGCCCTTGCTCGTGATGAGCGCCTTGGTGGCCCTGACCATGGCCATCGTGTATCTGCTGCCGCGCATCACGCGCGCCGTGCCGCCGGCATTGGTGGCCATCCTGGGCGTGGGCGTGCTCAGCTATGCCTTGCACTTGCCGACGCGCACCCTGGGCGACCTGGCGCATATCGCCGGTGGCTTGCCGGCCCTGCATTTCCCCACCGTGCCGCTGGACATGGCCACCCTGCACGTGATCTTCCCGTATGCGGCGCTGATGGCCATGGTGGGTTTGCTGGAAACGTTGCTGACCTTTAATTTGACTGATGACATCACGCAAACGCGGGGCCAACCGAACCGCGAATGCATCGCCCTCGGTGCATCGAATGTGGTCTCGGGCCTGTTTGGCGGCATGGGCGGCTGCGCCATGATCGGGCAGACCATGATCAACCTGAGTTCCGGCGGCCGTTCGCGCCTGTCGGGCGTCGTGGCCGGTGTAATGATTTTACTGTTCATCCTGTTCCTGTCGCCGCTGATCGAGCGCATTCCCCTGGCCGCCCTGGTGGGCGTGATGTTCGTGGTGGCGCAGCAGACCTTTGCGTGGGGCTCGCTGCGCGTGCTGGGCAAGGTGCCGCGGCAAGATGCGTTGGTGATCGTTGCCGTGACGGTGATCACGGTGTTTACCGACCTGGCGACGGCCGTGCTGTGCGGCATCGTCATCGCCGCCTTGAATTTCGCCTGGCAACATGCCCGCGAGATGCGCGCCGACATCGATGACAGCACGCAAGGCGTACGCGTGTACGTGCCGCATGGCACTTTGTTCTTTGCCTCGGCCGCGCATTTCCAGGAACTGTTCCAGCCTGCGTTTGATCCGGCGCGCGTCATCCTCGACTGCCGGCACCTGCACATGGCCGATCACTCGGCCATTGCGGCCATCGAGGCCCTGTATGAGCGCTACGAGAAAGCGGGCAAGCATGTGCAGGTGACGCATTTGTCTGGCCGCAACCAGGCCTTGCTGCAGCGTGCGGGCGTGGATGTCAGCGTGGCGTAAAATAAGGCTCTGTCCTCGATAAGTAGGGGATGATGGAATCTTCCCGTCGCAGCATGGTCTGACGCTCAATGCCAAGCAGACGGGGAGTATTTCATGCAGCCAGCCGAATGGAATATCTTCATTGACCACTTCGTCGGGCTGAGTACACGCCAGCGTCTGGCAGGCATCGCCTTGCTGCGTGGCGCAGCACGGGACGACGCAGTCGTGGCCCTGGTCGAAGGCGCAGCGCAGGGGCGATTGCACTGCCCCGTCTGCCACTCGTGCCATCTGCACCGGCATGGCCACGCACATATGGCTTGCCGCGTTACCGCTGTGTTCCCTGCGGGCGCACCTTCAATGCATTGGCCGGCACGCCGCTGGCGCACTTGCGCCACGAATCGCTATGGCTAGCCTATGCCGATTGCCTGCTGGACTCCAGCGGCCAAGTTGGTCTCGGGCCGCCATCATCAATATAGCCGTCTATCGCATGGTCGAACATGGCGTCACTATCGACGGTTTGGACGGGTAATTACAGTTTTGAATGGCTCGAAGGGCTTCAAGCATTGTGACGAGTCTCCATGATCAACAGTAAAACTTCGCGTCCATCAGCATCATAAGCGGAGAGTTCGTCAGGTTCACCAGGGCGGTTGTATCGGTGTTCCCATTTCAGATTATCCTGATCCGTATATATGTCTTCCGTGCCAAAGTATGCCGTAAAATTCTCGCCCACCTTTCTGTCGACTCGCCGCCACATTTCTGAATTACCGCCGGCCTCGCCTTCCCTTCCTGAAAAGTAAGTAGCACGAATCGCTTTGCGATCGTGAGCATGAAGTGTGAAACATCAACACGCAGCGCGACGGACTCTAGTTTGCCGCCAACTCCTGCCCCGATATATTCGAGCTTGTGATTCTTAGCCGTAATAATTCCAAACAGCACAGCTAAATTCATACCTGCTGTTACCTTGCCGATATGAGGGTGCTTTGCCGATAACAAGTCCGAGGACGAAATCGCGTCGCGAAGAGTAATAGTTTGCATATCGACAAAATCTGTGATGAGAAAAGAACTCCTACAGCGATTTTCTCTGATTAAATGAGCGGCCATAGTGTGGAAGCGATAATGACGCCACAAAGTGCGCCAAGACTAAGGAAGACAAACACAATTGAGCGTACCCAAAAATCACTGTGGAAGTGCCAGTCGCGTCTATTTTGAAAACCGTCGCAGTATTTTCAAAAAAGTCACATCTCGCAAACGAGGTCATGCGGTTTTAACCTCGTTGAGCAGATCGGGGTGACGATCAAGCAGTTTGAACAGCTTAACCAAGGCTAACGGGGGCTTGGTCTTGCCATTCTCGTAGCGCGAGAAGGCATTGATGCCACCGCCGAAGATTTCGGCGGCTTCGCGCTGGTCAAGATCAAGCTTCTTGCGCACGTTGGTAATAAAGCCTGGATCAACGATGGCCGCATTCACCTGCTTGGAGAAGGCGCGCATTTCGCGCATGACGCGGTTCGACTCAGAAGCATCCAGGATCGACTCGGCGCAGGCAGGGCAAAAGTCGCCCGTCACTGCTGCAATGATGGTGCTTTCGCCCTTGTAGGTGTAGGGAGTGTCGCGGGTGTCGTGGATCAGTTCAGCCGCGCCGCAAACAGGACATTTCATGTTCATAGCTCCTTGAAGGACACAATCAGCACGTCATTAATAACCGTCAACTTCAGGTACACGTCGCCCGCCTGCGTGCTTGGGCGGTACACGTCCTGCCATATCGTGTGATCGGCATGGGTGGTCATGCTCTTGTAGAAATCCGCTGGCGTAAGCAACATCACCACATCCAGCATCTCGGAAAACGCAAGCCCCAGCTCATTTGCACCAACTCGCGCTGTGTGTGTGGTGCGTACCTTACCAGCTTCTACTAAGGCTTGGACCACGGTCAGCTTGCAATGTGGGGATCGTTTCTCCATAAGCAAATTTTAACCTATTAGGTTATTTTTGGCAAGTTGGTTAGCGCGCCACTGGTGCGAACTAGGACTATCTGCTCTCCATGCCTTTTGCGCTAAACCCACCACAGGGGCCGTTTCAGGTCACTGTGGTGCGTTTATTGAGGTTTTGCTTCGTATCCCCCAGCCCAGCGCCCTTCTACCCATGCCTCCCAATCCCAAGCGAAGGTCAATGCACCATATCCGTCGAGGACTGGACACGCAGAGCCATGCAGCGCCTTGATAATTGGTCATGCAAAGGATCAGGAATATCCGCTATCTGCCGAACTATTTGGGCTGGCGCTGGATACTCGATGCCAGGCGCATCCGCTCCCCAAAAACATTACTGAAAGCAACACTGGGAGATTTTCCACATCTGACGGTGACATAGCCTAAAATAATGCCAAGTCGTCCCGCGCGCTAGCGCGCTATTGGCGGGATTTTCAAGTGTGATGGAGTGTGGATGCTGTCGAACGAACAAGAACAACTGTTGCAACAAAGCCAAACGGGTTTTGACGCCTACTATGGCGCACTGGGCGCGTCGCTGGTGAATTTTGTCGAGCGCCTGGGCATTCAGCCCGCGCACGAAGTGCTGACGAACGCGGCCGAATACCTGCCGTATATCGATGCGGCCATGCGCACCATCGTCATCCGCGACGAAAGCTGGCAGTGGGTCAAAACCATGCTCGGCTATTTTATCGGCGAATACTTTGTGCAGGGTCATGCAGGCTGCTGGTATGTGGAAACGCGGCCCGAATCGCCGCACTTTTGCCGCACCATGGTGGGCGGTTTCGAGCATGGCTTGCCGCTTGACGCGGCCATCGATCCGGAGCAACTGGCGCTGGACTTCCTGTCCGGCCCGGTGCCGCGCGAACTGGCGCAACTGATAAACGAAGCGCAAGCCAGATTGGCTTGATGCCGCGCGGCAGCCAGTGCCGCACGGCTTGTTACATCACGCTTAAAACAAGGTTTAAAACTCTTCCCACTCGCCTTCGGCCGGGCTTGCCACTTTGCTGCTCTTGCGAGCTACCGGCAGGCGCAGGGCAGGCGATGGCGCCTTGCGTGCTGGTGCGGCAGGCGCTGCCGGCGCGCTGCGCTGTGCCGTTTTGACACTGAAGCGGTCGCTGGCCACAGCATTCGCATCCAGGCGGAACACGCTGACGACTTGCGCCAGTTCGCTGGCCTGTTCCTGCATCGCTTCGGCCGCTGCCGAGGCTTCTTCCACCAGGGCCGCATTTTGCTGGGTCACCTGGTCCATTTCGGAAATGGCCTGGTTGACTTGCTCGATGCCCGCGCTTTGCTCTTCGCTGGCGTTGCTGATCTCGCTCATGATGGAGGTGACGAAGCCGATGCTTTGCACGATTTCTTCCATCGTCTTGCCGGCCTTGTCGACCAGCTCCGTGCCCACGTCGACTTTTTGCACGGAATCGTCGATCAAGCCCTTGATTTCCTTGGCCGCCGCTGCCGAGCGTTGCGCCAGGTTGCGCACTTCCGTTGCCACCACGGCAAAGCCGCGCCCCTGTTCGCCGGCGCGTGCCGCTTCCACGGCCGCGTTCAGGGCCAGGATGTTGGTCTGGAAGGCGATGCCGTCGATGACGGAAATGATATCGACGATTTTCTTCGACGAGGTATTGATCTCGCTCATGGTGGCCACCACTTCGGCCACCACGGCGCCGCCACGGCTGGCGATGCCGGCCGCGTCGCCGGCCAGCTTGTTGGCCTGGCGCGCATTGTCGGCATTCTGCTTGACGGTCGACGTCAGCTCTTCCATCGACGAGGCTGTTTCTTCCAGCGAACTGGCTTGCTGCTCCGTGCGCGACGACAAATCCTGGTTGCCGGCGGCGATTTCGGCGGACGCCGTGGCGATGGTGTCGGTGCCGCTGCGCACCTGGCCGACGATGCCCACCAGGCTGTCGTTCATGCTTTTCAGGGCATGCATCAGCTGGCCCGTTTCATCGCGGCCCTGTGCCGTGATGGTGCTGCTGAGGTCGCCTGCAGCCACGGTTTCGGCCACTTTCACGGCGTCGCGGATGGGGCCGGTGATCGAGCGCGTGATCCACCAGGCGAAACCGATGCCGACCAGCACGGCCAGCAGGCCCAGTTCGATCAGCAAGGTGCGGGTGCTGGTGTAGGTTTCCATGATGCTGTCGGCCACGCCATCGGCGGCATTGATCTGCATCGCGGAAAAGCGCTTCACTTCCGCCAGGTAGCTGGTGGTGATGGGCGTGACGTCCTTGTCGAACATCAGCTTGGCGGCGGCGAAATCGCCATCGGCTTTCAGCTGGAAGGCGCGCCCGCGCACGGTCACGTATTCGGTGCGCACCTTGCGCACCACCTTGAATTGCTCAATTACTGCCGGGTTGCGCAGTGAGGCGGCAATCTCATCTTGCAGCTTGCTCGACCGGGCCGCATCGGCTTTCAAGTCGTTTTCGATTTTGGCGCGCACGACAGGGTCGGCAATTTCAAACGAGGCGACGCCGCGAACGCTATTGAGTTCGATGATCTTGGCCCATTCGGCCACCATGCGTTGGTTCTTGACGCTGGTGTGGATGAGGCCGTAGGTCATGTCGCTGGCCGTTTGCATGCGCACCAAGGCGGTGACGGTCAAGGCGGCGAGCAACAGCAAGACGACAGCAAAGCCGACGCCAAGGCGGCTGCCGATGTTCAGGTTTTTCATGTAATTCCTAACAGTTTAATAATCATGATCGCCGCCGCCAGCAGGGGCGGGCAGGCGCCGCAAGGCGCAGGGGATCGGGGTCTTCGGGTGCCGCAGATTGCGTTGCGGCGTGCCGCGCTGGGCGCGGCGATGGAGATAACGTCAGGGGTGTGGCGGCGTGGGAGGCCGTTGACCAGTAAGCCAGAAGTATAGCATTGACGCACGGAAATAGTTTTCTAAGGCAATTTTAATTGCTTTTTTAGATGTGTCTGATATCTACCTTCTGTTGCTTTTTTACATCAAGTCGTGCACTGATAAGTACTATCACTTACCGTGCACCTTACTCTAGGCCTGGCGTACTGATAAAATACTAATGAGAATCATTCGCATTATTATTTAATCATCAAGGAACTGTATGCCGTCGCGTCACAAGCCTGAACTCTCCCGTATCGCCGCCGCCGTCCTGGGCGCGCTGTCGTTTTCCGCCATCCTGCCTGGCATCGCCTTGGCCCAGGAAACCATGCCTGCCGTGACGGTCACGGCCGCCAGGGACAAGGATGGCTATGTTGCCGCTACGTCCGCCAGCGGCACCAAGACGGAGATGGCCCTGCGCGACGTGCCGCAGACCATCAACGTGGTGCCGGCCGCCGTCATCAAGGACCAGCACGCCATGTCGATCCAGGACATCATGAAGAATATCCCGGGCGTGGGTTTGTCCACCGGCGACGGCCAGCGCGACCAGGTGTTCATCCGCGGCTTCACGGCCATCGGCGACCAGTTTGTCGACGGTTTCCGTGATGACGCCCTGTATTTCCGCGACCTGTCGAACGTGGAGCGCCTGGAAGTGATCAAGGGACCGGCTGCCGTGCTGTACGGCCGTGGCTCATCGGGCGGTCTGGTCAACCGCATCACCAAGAAGCCGGGCGTGGACATCACGGACGTGGCCCTGAGCCTGACGAATACCAAGGGGCGCCGTGGTGAAGTCGATGTGGGCCGCGTGGGCGAGACGGTGGACTGGCGTTTCACGGGCGCGCGCGAATTGTCGGACAGCTACCGCGACCAGCAATTCATCAACCGCACGGCGCTGGCGCCATCCGTGGCCATCCGCCTCTCTAGCGCCACCAAGTTGCTGCTGCAGGGCGAATACCTGGAAGACCGCCGCCTGACGGACTTCGGCATTCCTTCCTATCAGGGCCACCCCGTGGTGGTCGATGCGAGCACTTACTACGGTGCTGCGAACGCCCGTGATGCGGACTTCAGCCAGTCACGCGTGGTTTCCACGGCCGCCACCCTGACGCATAAATTCAGCGATTCCTTGTCGCTGCGCAATGCCTTCCGCTACTACGATTACCACCTGGATCGCAACAACACGAATATTTCCGGCAACGTCAATGAAGTCAAGGGCACGATGAGCCTGGGCCACGCCAAGCTCAACCGCGATGAGAGCGGTTGGTTCAACCAGACCGAGCTGACGCAAAAACTGCTGACGGGCGCCATGCGCCACGCAGTGCTGTACGGCGCCGAGTTCGGCAAGCAAGACAAGGATGCCACCAGCTGGGCTGCCACCGTGGTAGCGACGAATGTGTCGATCTTCCATCCTGTCCTGCCCGTGGTCGAGCGCAGCAAGCTGGGCGTGCGCAGCGATACTTTTGGTAGCTATGACACGGCCGCCGCGTATGTGCAGGATGCGGTCAGCTTCAGCGATGAGTGGAAGGCGCTGGCCGGTTTGCGCTATGACAGCTACAAACAGCAGTCGCGTTTGGCCAACGCGGCCGGCGTGACCACTGCCAGGCTGTCACGCACGGATGCCGCGTTCAGCCCCCGCGCCGGCCTCGTCTGGCAACCGGGCGCGGCGCAAGCGTATTACGCCTCGTGGAGCCGTTCCTTCCAGCCGAGCGGCGAAAACTTCGCCCTGGCCGCCAACAATGCCGACCTGGCGCCGGAAACCACGCGCAACACGGAAGTGGGCGCCAAGTATGACTTGTGGGGTGGCCGCGCGAACGCCACCGTGTCGCTGTTCCGCCTGGAGCGCGACAATATCAAGACCAGCGATCCGATCACGAACCGCATCGTGCCGGTCGGCACGCAGCGCACGGACGGCCTGGAACTGACGTTCAATGCCGACTTGCGCGATGGCTGGAAAATGATGGCCGGCTACGCTTACCTGGACGCCACCATCACCGATTCCATCGCCGTCGACAAGAGCGTCAATGTGCCGGGCACAACGATGGCCAATGCCGTCGCCATCAAGGGCAAGCGCGCCACCTTGACGGCGCGCAACACGGCCAACCTGTGGCTGACGAAAGACCTGGGCCACGGCTTTACGGTGGGTGGCGGCGCGAATGCCGTCGGCAGCCGCTTCGCCAATACGGGCAACACCGTCGTCTTGCCAGGCTACGTGACGGCCGACGCCATGGCCGCCTACCGCACGGGCCGCTATGAAGTGCAGCTGAACGTCAACAATCTCGGCGACACGCGCTACATCGTCTCGGGCCACGGTTCCAGCCCGAACCTGAGCTTGCCAGGCGCGCCGCGCAACGTGGCGCTGACCTTGCGCTATAGCTTGTAATTTCCGCGCTGCAGTTCCTTGCATGAAACAACCCGCTTGCGAGCGGGTTTTTTCATGGCCGCCGCCATCGATGTCCTGGCCGTGTTTTCTGCATCGCATGCGCCAGCGAAGGGATGCGCACACCGGCTGTTGCAGCTGTTTAAGCTGTGTTGCGCTATTGTTCGCCACGGACGAATTAATGTTGACTAAATGCAATTCTTTCCGATGAATTAAATTTTCGTCCGTTTGAGAGGTAAAATACGCTACACATGGCTTATGTATGGTGTATATATGATATTGATATGACACTGTCATGAGCTTGTATGACTTTTATTTACTTACATCATAGAGGCCTGAATATGGTTCAGATGTCCAGGCGCCAGTTCCTTCGGGTAACTGGCGCGACCATTGCTGGTTCCAGCCTCGCCCTGCTCGGTTTCGCACCGGGCCAGGCGATGGCGGAAGTGCGGCAATACAAGCTGTCTCGTACGACCGAGACACGCAATACCTGTCCTTACTGTTCGGTAGGATGCGGCGTCCTGCTGTATGGACTGGGCGACGGCGCGAAAAATTCCGTCTCCAGCATCATCCACGTGGAAGGCGACGCCGATCACCCGGTCAACCGCGGCACCTTGTGCCCGAAAGGTGCCAGCCTGATCGACTTCATCCATAGCCCGAACCGCCTGAAAGTGCCCGAATACCGCGCACCCGGTGGTACGGAGTGGCAACCGATCTCCTGGGATGTGGCGCTCGACAAGATCGCGCGCCTGATGAAGGATGACCGCGATGCCAACCTGATCGAAAAGAATGCCGACGGCAAGACCGTCAACCGCTGGCTCTCCACCGGCATGCTGGCCGCGTCCGCCGGCAGCAACGAGGTCGGTTACCTGACCCACAAGACAGTGCGCAGCATGGGAATGCTGACCTTTGATAATCAGGCGCGTGTATGACACGGACCGACGGTGGCAGGTCTTGCCCCGACGTTTGGCCGTGGCGCGATGACGAATCATTGGGTCGATATCAAGAATGCCGATGTGATCCTGGTCATGGGCGGCAATGCAGCAGAAGCACATCCTTGCGGTTTCAAATGGGTCACGGAAGCGAAGGCGCATAACAAGGCCAAGCTGATCGTTGTCGATCCGCGTTTTACCCGTACCGCATCCGTGGCAGATTACTACTGCGCCACGCGTACCGGCACGGACATCGTCTTCCTCGGCGCGATCATCAATTATCTGCTGACGAACGACAAGATCCAGCATGAGTACGTGCGCAACTACACGGACATGCCCTTCATCGTGCGCGAAGACTATGCGTTCGAGGATGGCCTGTTTTCGGGTTTCGACAAGGAAAAAGGCAAGTACACCGACAAGGCCACCTGGGATTACGAGATCGGCGACGATGGCTATGCCAAGATCGACCCGACCCTGGAGCACCCGCGCTGCGTCTACCAGATGATGAAGAAGCACTACGCGCGCTACACGACCGAGATGGTCGAGCGTACGTGCGGTGTGTCGCCGGAGAAATTCCACAAGGTGGCAGAGGCGCTCGCCTCGACCGCCGTGCCTGGCCGCGCCGGTACCATCCTGTACGCACTGGGCTGGACGCACCACTCGACGGGCGCGCAAACCATCCGTACGGGCGCCATGGTGCAGTTGCTGCTGGGTAATATGGGTATCGCCGGCGGCGGCATGAATGCCTTGCGCGGCCACTCGAACATCCAGGGCCTGACCGACCTGGGCCTGATGTCGAACCTGTTGCCGGGCTACATGACCCTGCCCAATGAGGGCGAGCAGGACTTCGATGCTTACATCGCCGCGCGCGCCACCAAGCCGCTGCGGCCGAACCAGCTCAGCTACTGGAGCAATTACCGCAAATTCCACGTCAGCTTCATGAAGACGTGGTGGGGCGACTTTGCCACGGCCGAGAATAATTACGCCTTCGACTACCTGCCAAAGCTGGACAAGCCGTATGACTTGATGCAAGCCATCGAGCTCATGCACCAAGGCAAGATGACCGGCTATATCTGCCAGGGCTTCAACGTGCTCGCCTCCGCGCCGAACAAGCAGAAGGTCACCGAAGCGCTGGCTAAGCTGAAGTTCCTCGTCGTGATGGACCCGCTGGCCGTGGAAACGGGCGAATTCTGGAAGCCGCACGGGCAATACCACGAAGTCGATCCCACCAAGATCATGACGGAAGTGTTCCGCTTGCCGACCAGCTGCTTCGCCGAAGAACGCGGTTCGCTGGTGAGTTCCTCGCGCGTCTTGCAGTGGCACTGGCAGGCGGCCGAACCGCCGGGCCAGGCCCGCAGCGACCTGGAAATCATGTCGGGCCTGTTCTTGCGCATCAAAAAGATGTACCAGACGGAAGGCGGCAAGTTCCCTGATCCGATTCTCAACCTGACGTGGAACTATGCGCAGCCGCATAATCCGCAACCGGAAGAGATCGCCCGGGAATTTAACGGCCGCGCGCTGGCCGATCTGTACGATCCGAAGGACGCGACCAAGCTGTTGGTGAAAAAAGGCGAGCAACTGGCCTCGTTTGCGCAATTGCGCGACGATGGCAGCACCAGCAGCGGTTGCTGGATCTTCGCCGGCAGCTGGACGCAGGCGGGCAATCAGATGGGACGGCGCGACAATAGCGACCCGACCGGCATCGGCCAGACACTGGGCTGGGCCTGGGCGTGGCCGGCTAACCGCCGCGTGCTGTATAACCGCGCTTCGTGCGACTTGAAGGGCAAGCCTTTCGATCCGACCCGCAAGTTGATCGAGTGGAATGGCACGAACTGGAGCGGGGCCGATATTCCCGACTTCAAGGTCGATGAGCCGCCGGAAAACGGCATGGGCCCATTCATCATGCTGGGCGAGGGCGTGGCGCGTTTCTTTGCGCGCGGCGCCATGGCCGAAGGGCCGTTCCCCGAGCATTACGAGCCGTTTGAAAATCCGCTGGGCTACAACCCGATGCATCCGAAAAACCCGCAGGCGACCAGCAATCCGGCCGCGCGCGTGTTCGCCGATGACCGGAAAATGTTTGGCACCCATGAGGAATACCCGCATGTGGCCACCAGCTATCGCCTGACCGAGCATTTCCATTACTGGACCAAGCATGCACGCTTGAATGCCATCATCCAGCCGCAGCAATTCGTTGAAATCGGCGAAGAGCTGGCCAAGAGCATCGGCGTCGTTGCCGGTGGTGAGGTGCGCGTCAGTTCCAAGCGCGGCCACATCATCGCCAAGGCCGTGGTCACCAAGCGCATCAAGGCCCTGATGATCGAGGGCAAGCTGGTGCATACCGTGGGCTTGCCGTTGCACTGGGGCTTTACGGGCGTGGCCAAGCCGGGGTATCTGATTAATACCCTGACGCCAGGCGTGGGGGATGCGAATTC
Source organism: Janthinobacterium woesei (assembly GCF_051380875.1). Taxonomy (NCBI): domain Bacteria; kingdom Pseudomonadati; phylum Pseudomonadota; class Betaproteobacteria; order Burkholderiales; family Oxalobacteraceae; genus Janthinobacterium; species Janthinobacterium woesei. Next base: position 108,660 of record NZ_JBNYXW010000010.1, on the reverse strand, counting down.
GCAAACGCCGGAATTCAAGTCCTTCCTGGTGAAGGTGGAAAAAGCATGATGGGAGATCAATAATGGCACTGCAATCCTTAGATATCCGGCGCCTGTCGGCTACCACGGTGACGCCGCCGCAAGCGCGTAGCCCGGTGACCGGCACCGTGGCCAAGTTGATCGATGTGTCGAAATGCATCGGCTGCAAGGCTTGCCAGACGGCGTGCATGGAATGGAACGACCTGCGCGACGAGGTCGGCGAAAACCATGGTACCTATGACAACCCGACGGACTTGACGCCGCAATCGTGGACGGTGATGCGTTTTGCCGAACACGAAGATAACGACGGCAACCTCGAGTGGCTGATCCGCAAGGATGGCTGCATGCATTGCGAGGACCCGGGCTGCCTGAAGGCTTGCCCGGCGCCGGGCGCCATCGTGCAATACACGAACGGCATCGTTGATTTTCATCAGGAAAACTGCATCGGCTGTGGCTACTGCGTGGCTGGCTGTCCTTTCGATGTGCCCCGCATCTCGAAAAAGGACGACCGCGCCTACAAGTGCACCTTGTGCTCGGACCGCGTGGCCGTGGGCCAGGAACCGGCCTGCGTCAAAACTTGCCCGACGGGCGCCATCGTCTTCGGCACCAAGGAAGACATGAAGGTGCATGCGGAAGAGCGCATCGTGGACCTGAAGTCGCGCGGTTTTGAGAACGCTGGCCTGTACGATCCGGCTGGCGTGGGCGGCACGCACGTGATGTACGTGCTGCACCATGCCGACAAGCCGCGCCTGTACTCGAACCTGCCAGACAAGCCGCGCATCAGCCTGATGGTCGGTTTCTGGAAGGGCTGGGCCAAGCCGCTGGCGGTGGCCGGCATGGCCGCCACGGCACTGGCAGGCTTTTTCCACTACACGCGTGTCGGTCCGAACGAAGTGAGCAAGGACGAAGAGCGCGAAGCCTTGGAAGAGGCCAGGCGCATCCGGGAGGAACAACATGAGCCAGAGTGAACATCACGATAGCAAGCTGCGCGACAAGGATGGCAACCCCCTGATTCAGCGCTACAACCCCAACGAGCGCACGAACCACTGGATCACTGCCATCACCTTCGTCATGCTGGCCTTGTCTGGCCTAGCCATGTTCCATCCGTCGATGGCGTGGCTGGCCAACCTGTTCGGTGGCGGCCAATGGACGCGCATTTTGCATCCGTTTGCCGGCCTGGTGATGTTTGTCTCGTTTGCGATCCTGGTGCTGCGCTTCTGGCACCACAACAAGTTCGAGGACGGCGACGTGCAGTGGCTGAAACAGATCGACGACGTGCTTAACAACCGCGAAGAAAAGCTTCCGAAGATCGGCAAATACAATGCCGGCCAGAAGATCCTGTTCTTCGTGTTGCTCGCTTGCATGCTCGGCCTGCTGTTGTCGGGCATCGTGATCTGGCGCGCTTACTTTGCGTTCTACTTCCCGATCCCGGTGATCCGCGCGGCCGCCTTGTTGCATGCCGTGTGCGCCTTCGGCATCATTTGCGCCATCATCGTGCACATTTACGCGGCCCTGTGGGTCAAGGGCTCGATCGGCGCCATGGTGCGCGGCACCGTCACTTACGGTTGGGCGCGCAAGCACCATGCGAAGTGGTTTGACGCGGTGATACGCAATAGCAAGGATTAAGCTGTTGTAAGTGCAACCCTGCTGCAAGCGCCGGGGCCGGTCCCACAGGATCGGCCCCTTTCTCTTTCTAGTTTAAAATACTTTGAAACACTGCCGCATCCGTCGGATGGGCTCGCCGAATGTATTCGGCCTTTTTTGATGGGAAAACTCCATTGGTACAACGTATTCTTCAGCCAGGCGAAATCGAAGGCCTGGACCATAACGCCATTGCGCGCCTGCTGCTGCCGCAGCCTGGCAGCCTGTTTACGGCGCGCGCCTTGCGCTTGCGCGAATTGGCGCAGGGCAATATCAAGGGCATCCCCGTCGATGCGGGCATGCAGGGCTATCTGCTGCTGATGGCCGCGCTGGCCGATGCGCAGGCGGCCGTGGTGCACAAGCTGGCGCCGGGCGCCGTGCCCGCCGCCGACCCTGACGCGCTGCGCCGCGCCATCTCCCACCGCATGCCCGTGCTGCCCGTCAGCGGCGCCCGTCCACCCGTCTGGCGCGACATTTTTGCCAGCCTGCTGGGTGAACTGGCCGCTACTGCGGCTGCCCAGCCGGCCCTGTCGGACGGCTTGACGCAGGTGCTGGCGCAGCTGCGCGCACTCGACGCGAAAGCGCTGGACGCCTGCGCCGATGCCGTGCTCGATGAAAATGGCGACAACCTCAATCCCATGCATGCGCCATTCGTTGCCGCCGCGCTGCAGATTCTGTGGTCGGTGTCGGCCAGCGAGTTGCGCGCCGCGCGCGTGCCGGACCTGGAAACGGGCACACTGTGCCCCGTCTGCGGTTCGCACCCCGTCGCCAGCGTGATCCGCATCGGCGGCCAGTCGCAAGGTTATCGCTACCTGCATTGCGGCATCTGCGAAAGCGAATGGCATATGGTGCGCGTGAAGTGCTCGACCTGCGAACAGAATGGCAAGATCGCCTATCAGGGCCTGGATGCGGCCGAAGCGGCGCCGTTCGATCCGGTGATGGCCAAGGATGACAAGTTGCCCAACAAGGCCAACGACCCGAAAAAAGTGGCACGCGCGGAAACTTGCGACGATTGCCATACCTACCGCAAGGTCTTCAACCAGGAACACGATTACAACGTGGAACCGCTGGCAGACGACCTGGCCAGCCTGATGCTCGACCTGCTGGTGGGCGAGGCCGGCTACCAGCGCGCCAGCGGCAACCCGCTGCTGTGGCTGGGCAAAAGTGAGCCCCAAGCCGAACCTCAAGGCGGCAAAGCTTGATGAAGACTGAGCAGACCGTGCGCCTGCCATCGGTGGACCGCATCCTCGCCGATGCGTCTTGCCAGGCCTTGATCGCGCAATACGGGCGCGTGCAGACAGTGGAGGCGGCGCGCGCGCTGCTGGCCGGGCTGCGCGCAGCCATGCTGGCTGGCACCCAGGATGGGCTGGAGATGGCAAGCATCACGGCGCAGCTGGCGCAGCGCCTGCAGGCGCAGGCGCGCTCGCATTTGCGCGCCGTGTTCAACCTGACGGGCACGGTGCTGCACACGAATCTGGGCCGGGCGCTGTTGCCTGACGCCGCCGTGCAAGCCGTGGTGGAAGCCCTGCAGTGGCCGATGAACCTGGAGTTCGACCTGGAAACGGGCAAGCGGGGCGACCGCGACGACCTGGTGGAAGAGCTGCTGCGCGAGCTGACGGGGGCCGAAGCGGCTACCATCGTCAACAACAACGCGGCCGCCGTGCTGCTGATGCTCAATACCCTCGCGCAAGGCAGGGAAGTGGTCGTCTCGCGCGGCGAACTGGTGGAAATCGGCGGCGCCTTCCGCATCCCCGATGTGATGACGCGCGCTGGCGCCGTACTGCGCGAAGTGGGCAGCACCAACCGCACGCACCTGGCCGACTACGCCAATGGCGTCAACGAGCACACAAGCCTGCTGATGAAGGTCCATTGCAGCAATTACGCGATCACCGGCTTCACGAAAAGCGTGGAACTCGATGCGCTCGTGCCGCTGGCCGCGAAACACGGCGTGGCCACGGCGGTGGACCTGGGCAGCGGTACCCTGGTTGATCTGGCGCAATACGGCTTGCCGCATGAAACGACGGTGCGCGAAACCATCGCAGCGGGCGCCGACCTGGTGACCTTCAGTGGCGACAAGCTGCTGGGCGGCCCGCAGTGCGGCATCATCGTCGGACGCGCCGATTTGATCGCGAAAATCAAGCGCAACCCTTTGAAGCGCGCGCTGCGCGTGGGCAAGTTGACCCTGGCCGCTTTGGCCCCCGTGCTGCAGCTGTACCGCGCACCGGACTTGCTGGCCGAACGCCTGACCACCTTGCGCCTCTTGACGCGCCCTGCGGCGGCGATGCGCGAGCAAGCCGAGGAGTTGCTGCCACTGCTGCAAGACGCGCTGGGAACATCCTACGCCGTGACGGCCGAAGCGATGAAAAGCCAGATCGGCAGCGGCGCCTTGCCCGTCGATCAGTTGCCCAGCTTTGGCCTGGCGATTCGCAGCGCGCCTGGCGCGCGCCTGAGCAATCCGCTGGGCGTGCTGGAACAGCGTCTGCGCGCCTTGCCGCGGCCGGTGATCGGGCGCATCGGGCACGATACCCTGTGGCTCGATCTGCGCTGCCTGGAAGAGGCGCATGCGCAAGCGTTCGCGCAGCAACTGGCGCAGTTGAATGGGGTTGTCGACTCATGATCGTCGGTACCGCAGGCCATATCGACCATGGCAAGACGACCTTGACGCGCGCGCTGACGGGCGTGCACACGGACCGCTTGAAGGAAGAGCAGGCGCGCGGCATTTCCATCGAACTCGGTTATGCCTACCTGCCGCTGGCGGACGGCACGGTGCTGGGCGTGATTGACGTGCCAGGCCACGAAAAATTCATCCGCACCATGGCCTCCGGCGTGACGGGCATCGACTTCGCCCTGCTGGTGGTGGCGGCCGACGATGGCGTCATGCCGCAGACGCACGAGCACCTGGCGATTCTGCAACTGCTGGGCGTGACGCGCGGCGCCGTGGCGCTGACCAAGATCGACCGCGCCGACGCGGCGAGAGTGGCGCAGGTGGCAGCCGACATCGAGGCACTGCTCGATGGTACCTCGCTCGCTGGCAGCCCCATCTTCCCCACGGCGGCCAGCGTGGAGCATGATCCCGGCGTGGCGGCCCTGCTGGCGCACCTGACGCAGGTATCGCGCGGCCTGCCGCGGCGCGATGAACGGCGCTTGTTCCGCCTCGGCGTGGACCGCGTGTTTACCTTGTCGGGGCAAGGCACGGTCGTTACCGGCACGGCGCTGGCGGGCTTGGCGAAGGTGGGCGACACCCTGCAACTGGCGCCCGGCGGCGTGGAGGCGCGCGTGCGTAGCATCCACGCGCAAAACCGTGCGGCGGACGCCGGCATGGCGGGCCAGCGCCTGGCGCTGAACCTGGCCGGCATCGCCCGCGAGCGCATCGAACGGGGCAACTGGATCGTCGCGCCCGAGCTGGCGCAGTGTTCCGAACGCCTCGACGTGGAGCTGACCCTGCTGCCCGACGCGGGCGTGCACCTGAAAGCCTGGTCGCCGCTGCACGTGCACCTGGGCGCGGCGCACCAGCTGGCGCGCGCCGTGATGCTCGATGGCGAAACCCTGGCGCCGGGCCAGACCGCTAGAGTACAACTGGTGTTTGATACTCCCCTGCATGGCGTGCCGGGCGACCGCTTCGTGGTGCGCAATGCGCAGGCCACGCAGACGGTGGGTGGCGGCATGGTGCTCGACCCGTTCGGCCCCGCGCGCAAGCGCAGGAGTCCGGTTCGGCTTGCCTGGCTGGACGCCTTGGCCGCGTTCATCGCGCATGGCGATTACGCAGCCCTGCTGGCGCAAAGTGCGCTGGGCTTGCGCGAGTCGCTGCTGGTGCGCCTGTCGCTGCTGCCGGCATCGGCCATCGTGCTGCCACCCGATACGCAGCGTATTGCCCTGCGCGCCAACGATGCCTTGCTGCTGGCGCCCGCCGCGCTGGCGGCGCTGGAACAGCGCGTGCTGGCCGCCCTGGAAGCCTTCCACGCACGGGCGCCCGACGAGGCGGGGCCGGAATTGTGGCGCTTGAAACGCATCGTCGACGCGGAGATGGAAGACGCCTTGTGGAGCCGTCTGGTCGAAGGCTTGCTGGCGCGGGGCGAGGTGCAGGCGCGCGGCGCCAGCTTGCATCTGCCGACGCACAGCGTGGAGCTGACGCCGCAGGAGCAGGCGGTGGCCGAACCCATGCTGGCGGCCCTGGCCCAGGGACGTTTCGATCCGCCATGGACGCGCGACCTGGCGCGCGACTTCGGCCTGGCCGAGGATGAAACCCGTCGTCTATTGCGTAAGCTTGCCAAGGCGGGCCAGATCAGCCAGGTGGTGCACGACCTGTTTTACCATCCGGCGGCGTTGGCCGCATTGGCACAGCTGGTGCACACCCTAACGCAAAAGGCCGGGCAGGACGAAGGCTTGCCACCGGGCAGTGGCGCCGTGGGGGCGGCGGCATTCCGCGATGCGAGCGGGCTGGGCCGCAAGCGGGCGATCCAGGTCTTGGAATTCTTTGACCGCGTCGGTTATACTCGCCGTGTTGGCAATGGGCATCTATTACGCCCGCAGGCGTTGTGGTCCTACACTGCAGCCTTGCCCAACAGCTAGCTCAGGCACCGCGGAAAGCACACTCATCCGGTGATGTGGCCGGGCTTCAAACCCGGTGGAGGGCGTCAGACGTTCTCCCGTAGGTTCGACTCCTACTGTTTTCCGCCAATTATTTCCCACCCCCAGCCGTCTCGTACGGTCATCTTCCCGGCGTTGGCCTGTTGCCACGTTGCGGAAAAACAATGGCTTAAAAGGCAATATTCTTCCATGCCGGGCCGGCGCCGATGGTAACATCGTGACCGATACCCTGTGGCAGATGAAGGCAAGCATGAAACTAGGAACGATGGCATGGCTGCTGGCAGCGGCGCTGCTGATGCCGTTAGCGGCGACGGCGACGGGCGTACGCATCGTCGGCGAGCATTTGCCGCCATCGAGCATGATGGAAGGCAATGTCGTGGTGGGACGCGAGACGCTGAAGGTGCGCGAGATCATGGCGCGCGCCGGTATTGTGTATTCCATCGAGCTGCTGCCCTGGAAGCGCGCGTATGCCCTGGCGCTGCGCGAGCTTGACACCTGCATCTTTTCCACCACGCGCACGCAAGAGCGCGAAGCGCAGTTCCGCTGGATTGGGCCACTCAACGAAGCCGAATGGGTGCTGTATGGCCTGGCCGAACGGCGCCTGGCGCTGCGCACGCTCGACGATGCGCATGGCCTGACGATCGGCACGGTGCTCGGTGACGCGCGCGACGATTACCTGCGCCAGCGCGGCTTGAATGTCGCAGCCGTGACGCAGGAGTGGCTCAATCCGCAAAAGCTGCTCATGGGACGTATCGACCTGTGGGCCGTGGGCATGGCAGTGGGCAGCAAGCCATTTGCCGGCAAGGAGTGGGAAAACAAGGTGGTGCCGCTGCTGACCTTCAACCGCGTGCAGACCTACCTGGCCTGCAACAGGCAGCTGCCCGAGGCGCAGGCGGCGGCCATGCAGCGCGCGGCAAGCGCCATGCGCCGCGACGGCAGCATGGCACGCGAGCAGTTGCGCTAACTTTCCAGCCACTGGCGCACGCAGTTGCGTCCTTCGCGCTTGGCCTGGTACAGGGCCTGGTCGGCATGGCTGTAGGCTGTCTCGAAGGCCGTGCCGGCGCGGTTCCAGCTCAGGCCCACGCTGACGGTGATGGCGCGCGTGATGGGCGCCGCATGGCGCTGGCGCCCGACTGTCTCGCAGATGCGCTGCGCCACCTTGCCCGCCTCGTCGCGCGAGGTGGTGGGCCAGACGACGGAGAATTCCTCGCCGCCGACCCTGCCGATGGCTGCCTCCTGTCCCAACAAGCCCTTCAGGCAGTCGACCACGGCCTGGATCACGCCATCGCCGGCCGGGTGGCCGAAGTCGTCGTTGACTTGCTTGAACAAATCGATATCGAGCACGATCAGCGCCATGTCACCCTGCGCCAGGCAGCGCTGCGCGTGGTCGATCACGGCGCCGCGGTTCAGCGCGCCCGTCAGCGGGTCGTGCGTGGCGCGGTATTCGAGCTGGCCGGCCAGGGTTTGCAGTTGGCGGTTCAGCAGGTGCATGTCGCGCTCGGCGCGGTCGCTGCGGCCAATCAGGCGCCGTGTTTCGCGCATCAGCCGTTCATAATGGACGATCAACTCACCGAGCACGCGCCGCTGCGCTTCGCCGCTGGCCTGCTCGTCGGCGTGCATGCGGCGCGCGGCAGCCAGCGCTGCCGCTTCCACGGTGAACAGGTCGGGCTCCAGTGCGGCCTCGGCCATGGCGGCGCGCATGGCCTAGCTGCCCTGCACGGGATGGTCGCGGAAGTCCAGCGCGGTAAAGTCCTGCTGCAGCTCCTGGCCGAATTCCAGGATGGTGTCGTCGTCCTCGTCGTGGTACCAGTTCAGGCGAACCTGGTTGCCGTCCAGGGCCGCCTGGTTCAGTGTGTCGAACAGGGTAAACAGCATCTTCGTGCTGGAACTGTTGAAGTAGGCCAGTGAGACATTCACGGTGATGGCGGCTGCGCGGCAGCCGTCCAGGTAGGCACGCACGGCGGCGATCAGCGGGCCATAGAAGGCGGCCGCGTTTTCCGGATACGACTCGCCCTTGATCGACAGGACGTGCTGTTCGAAACGGAAGTCGATTTCGGGCGAGCTCGGGGTCGCGGCGATGAACAGTGGTGACGGTAATTGCATATGCTTTCCTGAGTCGGCTCTTTCAGATGATGGCTTTGATGCAGAAGATGGTGTGGTCCGGCTCCTGGGGATCCTGGACGAATTCGAATTCCAGCGGCTCGCTGGCGTCGCGCGCCATGGTCAGAAAACCCAGGCCCGCGCCCTTGCTGTCGGCGGGCGCTTCTTCGCGCAGGGCCTTTTTATACGCCAGGCGGATTTCTTCCATCGTCATCGTGTGCAATGGCTCCAGGCGGGCGCGGATCTGCGCCACGTTGTCCGTCGACACGGGGTTGGCGCACAGGAGAAAAAAACTATCGCCGCGCGTACCGATGCAAAACGAGCCGCGCCGCATCTGCTGGTCCAGTTGCGCGTCGGGCGTCAGGCTGTCCGCCGAATAATGCATGATGTTTTGCGACATTTCGATGAACGAAGAAAAGATGCGCCGACGCGTGGGGCCGGCCGCACCCGCCGTGTCGAGGCGCGCCTTGATGGTTTCCGAAATCGCACTGACCACGTGCTGCGAGAAATAGCCCACGTAAAAAAAGATGATATTGCGCTTGCGCGCCACATCCCAAAACTCGTTGAATTCTTCGTACAGCACGTCAGTGCTCCTGGCTAGCCGGTGACCCGGTTTCTTGTTGATGGGGGGCTTGATGGGCGTCAAACTACAGGCGGAAACAGAAAAAGGTCAGGTCGTCGCGGCGCGGCTGCTTGCCCTGCCAGGCCGCGCTGTCCTGCAGCAGGGCCGCCGCCACCTCGCTGGCCGGGGTAGCGCGCTGCGCCAGCAACTGTTCGCGCATGCGCCGCTTGCCATACGCGATGTCGCGCGCGCCGCCGATCTGGTCGAGCAAGCCGTCGGTGGTGATGAACAGCAGGCTGCCTGGCGGCGTGTTGATCGTCTCGTTGTACCAGCAGTAGCCGGCCGGCGTGTCGACATAGCCCACGCCCATGCGCGCGCCATCGCAGGCGCGCACGCCGTCCTCGCCAGGCGCCACCATATGCAGCGCCAGTTTCGCCCCCGCGAAACGCAGGCTGGCGCTGGCGTCGTCGTGGCACAAAAAGGCGCAATCCATGCCGTCGTTCGAGCCGGTGGCACTGCCATCCTGTCCCAGCAGTGTCTTGATGGCGCGGCTGACAGCGCCGATCAGGGCGGCCGGGTCGTGCGGCCCCAGTTCGCGCAGGGCCTGGCTCAGGGCGGACGAGGCGATCAGGGTCATGAAGGCGCCGGGCACGCCGTGGCCCGTGCAGTCGGCGATGGCGGCAAACCAGCCGCCCGCATGGCGTTCGAAGAAGTAGAAATCGCCGCCCACCACGTCGCGCGGCTGCCATTCCAGGTGGGCGTCGGGCAGGGTGGCGCGCAGCTCGGCGTTCGAGGTGCGCAGCAGGGCGCGCTGGATCACGCTGGCATAATCGATGCTGTGCATGATCTGCCGGTTTTTCTCGGCCTGCATGGTGGCCACCACGTTCATCAACTGCAAGCCGAAGCCCACGCCGGCCAGCGCGCCATCGTCGGTGATGATGAAGCCGTCGGCCAGCGCCTTCTCGCCCGCTTCCACGGCGCGGAAGGTGAGGTCTTCGATGCTCATGGCGCCGTCGACGATCAGCGGTTCCTTGTCCATGAAGGCGATGCAGCTCTTCTTGCCATACACCTCGTGGTAGAACGGCTTGGACATTTGCGACATGAAGATATTGCGGCTGATCAAGCCGATGGGCCGTTGCTGCTCCGTGACGGGCAGGCTCATCATGTCGCGCCGCTCCGTAAACAGTTCCAGCACGGCGAAGTTGCTGGCGTCGGCCTGTACCGATTCCGTGGCGATGCACAGATCAAACGCCACGGACGAGCGATAACGGGGGAGATGCAATCGAGAAGCGTTGAACTCCACAGGCGGCTACCTTTACATGACGATCGGAACCTTGTTGTCGCAGCGGCAAGGCGGCTGACAAACAGGCAATATCATCATGGTAGCCTTGGATTATGACGGCTTGATTACCAGCTTGTCAAAACCGAATGCAAGATGGCTGCATGGCAAGCAACTCAGGCGTGCCGGGCCAGCGCCTTCGCTTGATCCAGCCAGCGCGCACGTTGTTGCTCGGTGGAATTTATGATGGGGCCGAAGCTGGCTACCTTGACGGGCTTGATGCCGCAAAACTCCAGCGTCGTCTTGCGCAGCTGGTGGATGCCGGGCATGCGGTAGACCCAGCGGAAATACCAGGGCGGCGTATCCATCGTCACCAGGAGCTGGGCCTTGCGGCCCGCCAGCAGCTGCGCCGGGAAGGCTTTTCCTGGGCGGTACTTGAAGGCGTAGCCGGGCAGGAAGACGCGGTCGACAAAGCCTTTCAGCAGCGCCGGCGCACCGCCCCACCAGATGGGGTAGGAGAACACCAGCTGCTGCGCCCAACTGATGGCTTCCTGCGCCGCCAGCAAATCGGCTTCCAGCGGCTGCACCTGGCGGTAGCCTTGGTGCAAGATGGGGTTGAAGTCCAGCTGGCCCAGGCGCAATGTGCGCACGGTATGGCCCTGGGCGCGTGCTGTCTCGGCGTAGGCGTCGGCGAGAGCGGCGCAGAAACTGTCGCCGGACGGATGGCCGAAGATCACTAAAACGCGTTTTTCCATGATGCAAGCTTTCTATAAAAGAACAGCTTGCATGCTAAAGCCTGCCCCTAGTGGCAGAGTCAAGCGGGCAGCCTCAGGCCGCTTGCTGCCGCTGGCGCGCCAGGCAGTCGTGGATTTCCACGTCGATGTCGACCAGCTGTGCGTCGAGCTGGCGCAGGCGCGCGATGTCGCGCTGCAATTGCGCGCGCTTGGCGGCGATATGCTGCGACAGGGCGGCCCAGTCGGTAGCGTCGCCAGCCAGGATGGGCAGCAGTTCGGCCAGGCGAAAGCCCAGCGTTTGCGCCTGGCGTATCAATTTCACCTGCGCCAGGTCTTCTTGCGTGTAGACGCGGTAGGCGCCCGAGCGGCGCACGTCGCCCAGCAAGCCCAGCGATTCATAGTGGCGCAAGGCCTTGGGCGAGGTGCCCGCCAGGCGGGCGATTTCTCCGATGTACATGGCTTTCCTTTGTTGATGTACGGCGCACGCAGTGTAGCGCAAGGCAGCCAAGGTGGTGTACCACGGGCTACCCAGGCGCGGCTTCATGCCCGGCGCGGCGGGACTTTCCTGGCCGTGCAGTCGGCGCAGGTGCCGTACAGCGACAGCGCGTGCTCATGCAGCACGAAGCCCCGCTCGGTGGCGATCTCGTTCTGGCGCAGCTCGATGCCTTCATCGACGAATTCATCGACCTTGCCGCAGCCTGTGCAGACCAGGTGGTCGTGGTGCTGGCCTTGGTTCAGTTCGAAGACGGCGTGGCCCGCTTCGAAATGGCGGCGAAACAGGATACCCGCTTCGGCAAACTGCATCAGTACGCGGTAAATGGTGGCCAGGCCCACATCGATCTTTTCGGCCAGCAAGAGTTTATACACATCGTCCGCACTCAGATGCTTGATCGCGCCCTCTTGAAACAGCTGCAGAATCCGCAAGCGGGGGATGGTCACTTTCAAGCCCGATTCACGCAGTTCCCTCAATATATCCATGTCTCCGATTCCTTTTTTTTGATCGCCCGAGCGTGGCAGTAGATTATATCGTAAATGATAATCATTACCATTTTCATGTGTTGGCCGACTGGGTGGCCAGCCTGTTTGCCCACGTGCAGTGATGCCCGCTACCGCGCTGCGCTGCCGCATTTCTTGACGTGGGAAAAGGAAAAAATCGCGCTGTCGATGCCATCTGGCACTATTTGATGTGGATCAAAGTTTTTGTTGCACTGCACTTTTAAACTTCGCAGCGTTACTTAACGACAGAGGAAACCACAATGAAAACGTCCGCAACTGCAGCAGCAATCGTCCTGGCCGCCATCGGCGCCTTCGCCAGCAATGCCATGGCACAGGAAGGCCCATGGCTGGTCCGTGCGCGCGCCGTGCACATCGACCCGGCCGACAAATCTGCGCCTATCGGCGGCGTCGGCGCAGCCGACCGTTTGCATGTCAGCAGCAAGACGATTCCTGAAATCGATATCTCGTATTTCTTTACTCCCAACATCGCTGCCGAGCTGATCCTGACGTATCCGCAAAAGCATGACGTCACGCTCGACGGCAACAATATCGGCACCTTCAAGCACTTGCCGCCGACCCTGTCGCTGCAATATCACTTCATGCCTGAAAAACAGTTCAGCCCTTACGTGGGCGCGGGCGTGAACTACACGAATATTTCGGGAGTGAAACTGCTGAACGGCGCGGGCCGCCTGGAGCACGACAGCTGGGGCTTTGCGCTGCAAGCCGGTGTCGACTACAAGCTGGACAAGAACTGGTCGCTGAACTTCGACATCAAGAAAGTGCAGATCCGCAGCGATGTCTTCATCGGCGGCGCCAAGGCCAGCGAAGTCAAGGTTGATCCACTGCTGATCGGCGTCGGCGTCGGCTACCGCTTCTAGGAACACCTATCAAAACCTACTGCGCGTCGTAATTTGTGGTCTGCGATGCTCACTGGCTCGGCGCCCCCGTACCTTCGTACAGTTGCGCTTCTCGAGCCAACGGGGGCGCCGAGCCTTCCTTCCGCTCGCTACGGTTTTGTTAGGCGTTGTAAGTGTTGAGGATGCCCGCGTGGCGGGCGTAAAAAAGGACGGCCGGGTTTGCACCTGGCCGTCCTTTTTTACGTTTCAAGCACGCTGTCTATTTTTTCAGCGTTTTTTCCAGCGCCTGCTGGTAGTCCGTCTTTTCGTAGCCGGCCAGGTATTTATTCGTCGCGTCGAGGAAGGCGCGCGAGCGGTAGGCCGCTTCCAGGTCTTTCACCCAGGGCTTGCCCTTGTCGGCCGTGCGGATGGCCACCAGGTTGATGTAGCTGTCCGAGATTTTTTCCACGGCCAGCGCGGACGTCAGCTTCATGCCGGCGGCCAGGGCGAAATTACCGTTGACGAAAGAGAAATCGGCGTCGGCCAGCGAGCGTGGCAGCTGCGCCGCTTCGAGCGGGATCAATTTGAGCTTTTTCGGGTTTTCCAGCACGTCGCGCTCGGAAGCGCGCAGCGGGTCGGCATTTGGCTTGAGCTTGATCCAGCCCATCTTGGCCAGCACCACCAGCGCGCGCGCCTGGTTGGTCGGATCGTTCGGCATGGTGATGGTGGCGCCGTTCTTTACTTCGGCCAGCGATTTATGCTTGCTGCTGTACAGGGCGATCGGCGTGGTCGGCACGGTGATCAATGGGCTCAGGGGCAGCTTGTTATCGGTGGCGAACTTGGTCAGGTAGACGATGTGCTGGAACACGTTGGCGTCCAGCGAGCCTTCGGCCAGCGCGTAGTTCGGCTGCACGTAGTCGTTGAATTCAACGATCTTGACCTTGTAGCCCTGTTTTTCCAGGATAGGCTTGATGCCCAGCTTCAACTGGTCCGAATACGGACCGGAGCTGGTGCCGATGACGAGTTCCTTCGGGTCCTTGGCGTGGGCAGCGGTGGCGAAGGCCAGGCTGGCGGCGGCCAGGAGCAGGTTGCGGCGAATGTGGTTCATCTGTGTCCTTGTACTGAATATGATTAACGTTTGTCGAGGCGCTTGGCGATGCGCGTGCCGGCGAACTGGATGGTTTGCACCAGCACGATCAGGATGGCCACGGTGACGACCATGATGTCCGTCTCGAAACGGTAATAGCCGTAGCGGATGGCCAGGTCGCCGATGCCGCCGCCGCCTACCACGCCGGCCACGGCCGAATACGACAGGAAGCTGATCGACAGCACGGTCAGGGCCAGCACCAGTCCGGAGCGCGCTTCCACCAGCAGCACGCGCAAGATGATCTGCATTTCCGAGGCGCCCATGGCATGCGCTGCCTCGATCACGCCGCGCGGCACTTCGCGCAGGTTTTGCTCGATCAGGCGCGCCAGGTAGGGAATGGCGGCGAACGACAGCGGTACGGCGGCGGCCAGCGGGCCGATCGACGTGCCCGCGATGATGCGCGTAAATGGCGTCAGTGCGACGAGTAAAATAATGAAGGGGAAGCTGCGCACGGTATTGACCAGCCAGCCCAGAATCATCGACAGCGGACGGTTTTCCAGCGACTGGCCTTCCGAGACCAGGAACAGCAAGATGCCCAGCGGGCCGCCGATCAGGATGGCGGCCGTCAAACCGATGCCCAGCATCGTCATGGTCTGGCCCAGCGCCACCCAGATTTCCGGCATCAAGTTGATGACGTTAGTGATCGATTCTTCAAACATGTGTTGCATCCTTCCATGCGGTGGCTTCAAATGCTGCGGTGCCGTAGTAAGCCAGCTCGCGTCCCAGCGCCGTCTTGCGCGGCGTGGCCGTGTCGCTCAGGTCGAATTGTTCGGCGATGGCGCCGTCTTCCACGACGGCCACGCGGTTGCAGATGGCGCCCAGCACCGACAGTTCATGGCTGACGATGACGATCGTCACGCCCAGGCGTTCATTGATGTCGCGCAAGGTGCCCAGCAGGGCGCGCGTGGTTTCCGCGTCCAGCGCGGACGTCGGCTCGTCGCATAGCAGCACGTCGGGATGGCTGGCCAGGGCGCGGGCGATGGCCACGCGCTGTTTCTGGCCGCCCGACAGTTGCGCCGGATAGCTGTGCAGCTTGTCGGACAGGCCCACCAGCGCCAGGCATTCCTCGACGCGGGCGGCGATTTTCTCGCCCTTGGCCGTGCCATGGATTTTTAAGGGGAAGGCGACGTTGTCGAAGACGCTGGCGTTTTGCAGCAAATTGAATTGCTGGAAAATCATGCCGATATTCTGGCGCGCGTCGCGCAATTCGCTCTTGCCCAGGCGCGTCAATTCGCGCCCGGCCACGGTAATGGTGCCACTGTCAGGGCGCTCAAGCAGGTTAATCAGGCGCAGCAGGGTTGATTTACCGGCGCCGCTCTTGCCGATCAGGCCGAAAATATCACCGGGATAGACTTCCAGCGTGACCGATTTGACCGCGTGGAATTGTTCGCCCTTGGGCAGCGCGAAGGTCTTGTTCGCGCCGTCGATGCGTATCACCGGCGTACGGTGTGGTGTGGTCATGCAGTGTTTCCTTATTGATTGGACCGCCACAGGCTGTTATTCATGTGCCGAAACGGCTGCCTTGTGACGTCGGTTGCGTAGTATACCTCCGATGGCGTTATTACTCCTACGACAGAATCTTGCTTTGAATATGCAAATAATGTCTATACGGATGTTTTCAAGTTGAAAAAGCGGGAAAGTGAAGTGTTTACCGAATTAAATCGTGCCGCCCGCTCCGCCTGGGCGCTAACTTGGTGGAAAGTTCGAGACGCCATGCTAAGGGTAAGGGCAGGTTTATGCGTAGCTCAGGTGATTTGCCGTTTTTCCCCCTGCAAGGATGTGCGTTTATTGCCCGCCCTTACCCATGTTGCGAGCAGATTCTGCCCCGGTCGCTGGCGCTTGCGGGCCTGCGGGGCGCTGCAGCAGGTAAATCAGGACGGCCATTTCCATGCTGCCTACCATGGCGATGACCCACCATGGCGGGTGGCCGAGGCACATGGCGACAAAGCCGATGGCCATGCCCAGGCAGGCCATGGCCTTGCCACGCCGCGAGACGGCGCGGTGTTCGCGCCATTGGCGCAGCGATGGGCCGAAGCGGGGATGGTGCAGCAGCCAGTGTTCCAGGCGCGGCGAGGCGCGGCTGAAGCAGGCCAGGGCGAGGATCAGGAAAATCGTCGTCGGCATCACGGGCAGCATGGCGCCGATGATGCCCAGCAGTACCATCAAAGCCCCCGCGCCCGTCCAGGCCCAGCGGCGCAGGCGCACGCCATGCGCTTCGCGCAGGGGCGCCTCGGCGTGCCGCTCTGCCATCAGGCGTATGCCTCGACGTGGCCGTGCATGCGCATGAAGGCGGCGCGTGCACCGGCGATCCCGCGTTCTTCGCCGCTGGTTTTGCTGTCCGCTTGCAGGCGTTGGCTGCGGGGCGGCGAGGTTGTCGGGGTCGCGTTCAATGCGTTCGAATCGGTGCTAGTGGCCATGATGTGTTTTCCTGCTCCATTATGGATGAATAAGGCGAAGCTGCATGCCCGGCATGGCAAGGGACGCGATGGCGTGCATGCGACCGCGCCGGCGGGCGGGCCAATTCTGCGGCGGCGTGGTGATGGCAGTGTCAACGGCAGTGCCCACGCTGCAAAAGGCAACGATGATAGCGACCTGCGTGGACAATAACAAGAATCATTCTCATTTAAGTTGCCGGATAGTGCTGGATATTTTTTGCAAGGCAGACAATAATCGGCGGCAGAAGCCGCTGTTTTGGATAATACTGCCCTTATTATCGATTTTTTAGATGCTAACTAGGTATATTTTCCGTTTTACATCGATCTTCATGCCATGCATAATTGTTGCAAATAAGCGTTGCAACTGAAGCCAGCCTATCAGCCGCATGCGCCAGACAGCCGTATCGGGCGCACACATGCCGGTTGCGGTGTTGACATCCTCCACTCCCTGTTAGGAATATACAATGAAAAAACTGCTCGCTTTTATCGCCGCCGCCGGCTTCTCGCTGTCCGCCGTTGCTGCTCCTGAAGTCTATGTCATCGATGGCAGCCATACCTTCCCCCGTTTCGAGTACACCCACATGGGCTTCTCGACGCAGCAAAGCCGTTTCAACAACACTACCGGCAAGATCACCCTGGACCGTGCCGCCAAGACGGGCGCCGTGGAAGTGCTGATCGATACCAAATCCGTCGATACGGGTTCGACCCTGTTCAATTCGCACATCCAGGGCGACGGTTTCCTTGATACGGCCAAGTTCCCGGTCGCCACCTACAAGTCGACCAAATTCAATTTTGACGGCGACAAGCTGGCCTCCGTCGATGGTAACCTGACCCTGAAAGGCGTGACCAAGCCAGTCACCCTGACCGTCACCTCGTTCAACTGCGCACCGCACCCGATGCTGAAGAAAGACGCTTGCGGCGCCAATGCCACGACCAAGATCAAGCGCTCGGAATTTAACGCCGGCAAATTCGCGCCAGCCGTCAGCGATGACGTCACCCTGACGTTCTCGATCGAAGCGATCAAAGAGTAAAACGTGTGACAAAATCTACTGCGCACCGCGCTTTGCGGCCTGCGATGCTCGCTGTGCTATAGCACAGCTGCGCTTCTCAGCCACAAATCATCGCCGCTCGCTACGATTTGTGTCAGACGTTTATGTGGTGCTGTAAGGTATTACTGCAAGGAAAAAAATGGCGGCGGACCTCGGTCCGCCGCCATTTTTCGTTTTGAATGCAGGAAATCAGGACAGGTGATGCACCTCCTGCTGTCCGTACACGGGCGTATCGAATCCCTCCATGCGCGCCTTCAGCTGCAGCGACAGGTATAGCGAGTAGTGGCGCGACTGGTGCAGGTTACCGCCGTGGAACCACAGCGCTTGCTGCTGCGTGGGTTTCCACATGTTGCGCTGCTCGCCCTCCCACGGACCCGGGTCCTTCGTCGTGTTTGACCCCAGTCCCCATACCTTGCCTACCTTGTTGGCCACCTCGGGTGAGATCAGGTCGGCCGCCCAGCCGTTCATGGAGCCGTAGCCGGTGGCGTACACCACCAGGTCGGCCGGCAGCTCGCTGCCGTCGGACAGCACGATGGAGTGGCTTTTCAGTTCCTGCACGCCGAGGCCGCTTTTTAGCTTGATCTTGCCGTCGGCGACCAGCTCGGAGGCGCCCACGTCGATGTAGTAGCCGGAGCCGCGGCGCAGGTATTTCATGAACAGGCCCGAATCGTCGTCGCCGAAATCGAGCATGAAGCCGCGCTCTTCCAGGCGCGCATAAAAGTCGGCATCGCGTTCGCGGATAGCCTTGAAGACGGGCTTCTGGAAGTCCGCCAATATCTTGTAGGGGATGGAGGCGAAGGTGAGGTCGGCCTTGGCCGTGGTCATGCCTGCCGCCAGCGCGCGCTCCGAATACAGGTCGCCCAGCGCCAGGTCCATCAGCGAATCGGACTTGACGATGTGCGTCGACGAGCGCTGCACCATGGTCACGTCCACGCCCGCTTCCCACAGGGCGGCGCAAATATCGTGCGCGGAGTTGTTCGCGCCGACCACCACTACCTTTTTGCCCACGTAGGCATCTGGCCCCGGATGCTGCGACGAGTGCTGCTGCTCGCCCTGGAACACGTCCATGCCCTTGAACTTCGGCATATTCGCCTTGCCGGACATGCCCGTGGCCAGCACCAGCTGTTTTGGTTTGAGGGTGACGCTCTGGCCATCGCGCAGCACCTGCACTGTCCACTCGCCGGTGGCTTCATTAAAGCAGGCCGACTCGCAGCTGGTCGAGCCCCAGTAGTTCAGCTCCATCACCTTGGTGTACATTTCCAGCCAGTCGCCTACCTTGTCCTTCGGCGTGAAGACGGGCCAGTTGTCGGGGAAGGGGATGTAGGGCATGTGGTCGTACCAGACCGGATCGTGCAGGCACAGCGATTTATAGCGCTTGCGCCAGCTGTCGCCGGGACGGGCGTTTTTCTCGATGATGATGGTGGGCACATTGAGCTGGCGCAAACGCGCACCGAGCGCGATGCCGCCCTGGCCGCCGCCGATGATGACGCAATATGGCTGGCGCGCATAGCCCAGTTCAGCCGCTTCCTGCTCGCGGTTTTCCAGCCAGCTGCTGCGCTCCGTGCGCGCGCCATGTTCGGCGCCCATGGGCCGGCGCCCGCCCTTGGCTTCTTCAAAACCCTTCAATTCGCCCATGGTGGTGAGCAGGGTCCAGATCTTGCCGTCGCGGATGCGGATGAAGCCCGCGCCGCGCCCCACGCCCGTTTCCACGCTGATCCAGCATTGCAGTACGCCGCCGGCTTCAACGGCGTGCTCGCCGTCGGCGATGCGCAGCACCACCGGCTGCACAGCGCCCAATTGCGCGCCCAGCATGGCGGCGATCTGAGCGCGTCCTTCCAGGGTTTTCAGGTTCCAGGTAAACAAGACCAGGTCGCGCCAGTAGCCGTCCTCTTCGAACAGCTGGGCAGCGCCCGTGTTGTCGCTGGCGCGCAGGGCACCTTCGAATTGCTCCAGGATGCCAGCCACGGCCAGGTCGTGCGGGTTGTTCTCGGTGTGCATCGTGTCTCCTCCAAGTCTGCTGACTTTATGATGGGATGCGGCTGTGCTGCCGCTGACGATGTTGTAGCACTGGCGTTCTGGCGCCGCATCCTGCATTGCAGCATGGCGGCCATTGAGACGGAAGTCTCAGCCAATCTATGGCGCGTTGACGTCCACTTACTGCCGGTGCGGCGGCACAATTTTCAGGTGCTTGATGCGCCGGTACAGGGTGGCGCGCGACAGCCCCAGCATGGCAGCGGCCTGCAGCGGGCGCCACTTGGCGTTGTTCATGGCATGGACGATGCGCGTGCGCTCGGCCAGTTCCAGCGGCGTGCATTCCACCATCGCCACCACTTCCCCCGGCGCCTCGCGCCTGGTGCGCGGGCGCACGCTTGCCTGGCGCAGCGGCGCACGCACGCGGGCATGCAACCAGGTGCTGCTGCCGGTCAGGCGCAGCGACAGCAGATTGTGTCCGGCGCGCGCGTCGAAGAGCCGCTCGGCGCGCACTTCGAGCACCTCGCCAACAGGGCGGGGCAGCGCGTGCATGCCCTCGATGACTTGCCGCGCGCAGCCGTTGGCGGCCACGATATGGCCATGTTCGTCGATGGCGATCAGCATTTCCGGCTGCACTTCGACGAAATGGCGGTTGCGGTGCGCCAGCAGGATGCAGCAATGGCCGTAGGACTTGAGGAAAAAACCGTCTTCGATCAGGGTTGCGCTTTGCCGTACCAGCTGGTTCACCAGGCGCTGGCTGTCGCGCGCGTCGGGCGAGGCCAGGGCCGAGGCATCGAGCACGCCGATCAATTCCCCGTGCGGCGAAAAGATGGGCGCAGCACTGCAGGTCAGGCTGGTGAACGCGGCGCGGAAATGGTCGCTCTTGTGTACGGTGATCGCTTCGCGGTCGAGCAGCACGGAAGCGATGCCGCAGGTGCCTTCCTCGTCTTCCGACCAGCATGAGCCGGGATACAGGCCCGCCTTCTTGAAGTCCTTGCGCTGGTCCGTGTCGACGACGTAATCGATCGTCACGCCATGTGCATTGGCCAGGATGACGCAGTAGCCCGCCTCGCGCACCATGGCGTGCAGGCGCGGCAGGCATAGTCCCGTCGAGCGCAAGAAGCTTTCCTCGGCTTGCTGTATGGCGCGCAGCTCGGCGCCCGTCAAGATGCGCGGCCCCGTGGTCGATGCGGGGTCGAGCCGGTAGTCGTGCAGCGAGCGCCGGTATGAGGAGGCCAGCCGGGCCGCGTCCAGGCCCGGGTTGAGGGCTTTGCCGGCAATCATGTCGCGCACCCGGTCGAGATGGCTGGTCTGGCGGACGTAAGGCATGCTGCTCTCCGGTGTATCTGTCTCTGGTGTTTTTATGTGGATGTCAGTTTGTAGCATGAAGTGCCGGCGCATGCATTCTGCATTGCAGCATGGGCTGCCGTGAGACCTTGGTCTCAGCGGTAAAGCCTATCAGAAATAGAATATTTTTATGCAAGATGGCGAACAAAACCGAGGCCGCACAATAGGATGCCTTACAACAATAAAAAAGAGTTTCTCTGATAACATTCGCTCAAATGAAAGCGTTCCATACCCCTGGGCGGGCGGATTTTCCCGCCAGGCGCGCTGCGCCGCTTTTCGATAAAAAAGTCATCAAAAGTCAGCTACCGCAAGGGATACCTATGGCAACGCAAGCGATGATCGTGATGCGCGGTTCTGTCGTCTTGGCCCTGCTGAGCTGGAGCGCTGTGAGCAGCGCCGCTGGCCAGCTTGATCCGGATGGCCAGAGCAGCATGGAAAAGGAAGTGGCCCGGCGCGCCGCCGTCGAGCCGGCCATCGGCGCCGACTGGCAAATCACGCGCTCCGTCGAGGCGGGCGTGCAGATCGCCGGCGAGAGCAAGCTGTTCTGGAAACTGTCGAACACGCCGGCGCGCAATCCGGACTTCGATTTCAATCCCTATTGGTACGAGTTCTATGTCAAGCCGGCGCTCGGTTTCAAGCGCAATCTCGGCGACGGCAAGCAGCTGTATGCGCGCGTTTCCGCCGTCGGCTCGGGCACCTTGCGCCACGATCCTTTCGGCGCAGGTGATACGGGCCGCATCTCGATCGAGGAATTCGTCGCCGGAGTGCGCATGCCGATCAGCGGCACGCATGCCAGCCTTGACCTGTCGGCCGGCGCGCAGAATTTTACGCTCGGCACCGGCATGCTGATCGCCAATGGCGGCTCGAACGGTTTTGACCGGGGCGCGCTGAAACTGGGGCCACGCAAGGCCTTCCAGAATTCGGTGGTGGCGAAGGTGAGCCAGGAGGCGTTCAGCGCCCAGGCGTTTTATCTGGACCCGAATGAAAACCCGGACAACGATTCGGGCACGCGCGTGGTGGGCGTCGATGTCAGCTACACCCCTGCCGACGAGCGTAAAGTCGGCATAGCGTATGGCAAGGTGCCCCGTTCGCGCGCCGCGTATCCGCAAGCGGCACCGGGCGGCATCGGCGCGCCGCTGGCGGTGCCTGATGGCCGCAAGGACCTGCAGTTCGTGTATGGCTATGCGCGCGTCCCCGTGCTGCCCACGCTGCTCTCAAAAGGCTGGTTCGGCCTTGACGCCACGCGCGAATGGAATACGCGCGAACCGATGCGGGCCTGGGGCTGGCGCACGGAAGGGGGCTTTTCGCTGCCTGACGTGGCGTGGACGCCGACGTTCAAGCTGGGCTACCAGAGTTTTTCCGGCGACGACCCGCATACGGCCCGCAACGAGCGCTTCGACCCACTGTTCTTCGAAGGCACGCCGGGCGCCTGGGCTTCCGGCAGCAAGGCGACCTGGGTCTTCGTCAACTCCAACGTGAATGCGCTGCAGGCCACGATCGAGCTGCACCCGACGCCGAAAGACACCGTGATCGCCTACCTGGCCCAAGTGCGCGCCAACCGGATGGGCAGTCCGCTGCAGTTTGGCCAGGCTACCCGCCTCGACGTGCCGGGCGACGCGCCGGTGGTGATCTCGGGCGTGCTGCGCCCCATGCTGTCGAACGATGTCTTCGTCAAATACGTGCGTGTCGTCAACCCGAATACTTATCTGACCCTGGGCTTTAGCGCCGCGTTCGCGCAGTCCGGCGTCAATCAGTTGGTGAAAGGCCAGGCCAAGACCTGGACGGGCTGGCTGGCCAATGTCGTCTGGATCTATTGAGGCCGGTTTGTCGCATTGGATTTTCCGCAGCGGCCCCCGCCGCTGCGCAAACACAGGAGAGCATCGCATGAATGTATTGCCCAAGATCAAACGCATGGCCCTGGCCGCTAGTTGCATGGCCCTCGCTTCGGGCGGCATGCAGGCGGGCGCGCAGGCCGCCGAAGCGGCAGCCACTATGGGCGCTGCGCCACTGTCGGCCGCTGCCAGCGATCCTGCTACATTGAAATGGATGGTCGGTGCGCCGCCGCCGGCCGACAAGCTCATCCGTTTCGACGATGGCAGCTATTTCAATTTCCCCCAGCTGCGCTGGAGCGTATCGCACTTTCGCCAGTTGATGCCGACGGTGAATGTGTCGCGCGCCCTGGCGGCACCCGTGCCCCTGCAGCGCGCGCTGCGCAGCGATATCGACAGCCTGCGCTTCACGCCGCTGGGCGCGCAGGAAACGATGACCTGGGAGCAGTCGCTGGGTGCCAATTACACGGATGGCATCGTGGTGCTGCACCGCGGCCGCATCGTGTATGAGCGCTATTTCGGCGTCTTGAAGGACAGCGGCCAGCATGGCGCCATGTCGGTGACCAAGTCCGTGATGGGCACCATGGGCGCCGCGCTGGTGGCCGAAGGCAAGCTCGATCCACACAAGACAGTGGCTCAATATGTGCCGGAACTGGCCAGCTCGGCGTTTGGCGACGCCACCGTGCGCCAGGTGCTCGACATGACCACGGGCCTGAAATTCAGCGAGGACTATGCCGATCCGAACGCCGAAGTGTGGCAGCACGCGGCGGCCGGCAGCCCGCTGCCGAAACCCAAGGATTACACGGGGCCACGCAGCTATTTCGAGTACCTGCAGACGGTGCAGCACCAGGGCAAACATGGCGAAGCATTCGGCTACCGTACGGTCAACTCCGATGTGCTGGGCTGGATCATCGCCCGCGTCACGGGGCAGAACGTCAATGAATACCTGTCCGAGCATATCTGGAAGAAGCTGGGCGCCGAGCAGGATGGCTACATGACGGTCGATTCGACCGGCACGCCATTTGCCGGCGGTGGCTTGAACGCGGGCCTGCGCGACCTGGCCCGCTTTGGCGAGATGCTGCGCAACGATGGCCGCTACAACGGCCAGCAAATCATCCCCAGGGCGGCCGTCGAGGATATCCGCCGTGGCGGCGACAAGCAGCAGTTTGCCAAGGCTGGCTACGACTTGCTGAAAGGCTGGAGCTACCGCGACATGTGGTGGGCCACGCATAATGACCATGGCGCCTACATGGCGCGCGGCGTGTACGGCCAGCGCATCTATGTCGATCCGAAGGCGGAAATGGTGATCGTGCGTTTTGCCTCAACGCCGACGGCGGCCAACGCGGCCAACGATCCGACCACCACGCCAGCCTTTGAAGCGCTGGGCAAGCTGCTGCTGGCCAAGCCGAAGTAAAAGGGAGAGGGTGGGCCAGCCGTGCGGCGGGCTGGACACAATTGCAATACCATATTCTCCTTGTCGCCGACTGTCGTTTTGATAATAAACGGCAGGATTACAGGGAGAATATCGATTGAATGCTGACCATCCTGTGGCCCGAAACACTGGCCTTGGCGCGCGTTTGCTATGGCCGTTCCGGCAAATGGGGCAAGCCTTCAAGCTGACGGGCACGCATTTGCTGCACCATGTAATTGGCGCGAGCCTGATCGCCGCGCTGATGCTGGTACTGGAAGGTTTTCATGTGCTCGAATGGCTCGATGCGGCCATGCTGCGCGCCAGCGCGGAACAGGGGCAGTTATTAAACTGGGGCAAGGATCCGGGCGCCGCTTACCGGCCCGGCATCATCGAGATCGACCAGCCAGCGTTCGAGCAGGTATTCGACGAACGCGAACCGCTGGAGCGATCGCGCCTGCAACAGCTGCTGGCCAATGTGGCGCAGCGCGGCGCGCGGGTGCTGGCCATCGACCTGGACCTGGCGCCCGCCATGTATGAGCAAGCCAATGAGCGGCACAAGCCGGGCGAACGGCCACTGGACCGTCTGCTCGACCAGCTGGCTGCCGATGGCCATCAACTGGTGCTGATCCTGCCCGAACAATCGGCCCAGAACGCCAATTTGCCGTGGATACGCGCGCGCTGCGCCGCCGGCGTGCATTTTGCCAGCCCGCAGATCCGCGAGCGCATGGGCGCCGTCACGCGCATCGAGCTGAAAAGCCCGGTGCTGGCCGCCGTGGCATTCGAACTGGCGCATGGCAAGCAGCAGCAGGAGCAAAACCAGCCCATGCCGGCAGTGCTGTCCGAGCAAAAGGAAGGCTATCGCCTGGCCGACCGCGTGTGCCAGCTGGCGCGGCGTACGGGCAGCGAAAAAGAGCTGGCGCGCTGGGCGTTCGAGCCCGTCATCCATGGCGACGCCAAGGATGCGGCCGAGCAGAACGCCGTCACTGCGCCATTCCACCCGGCCGCCGTGGCGCCCGCCTTCCTCGATCCCACGCGCGTACGCGTGCGGCTGCTCGATGGCCGCGCCGGCGTGGCGGCAGATGCGCCGCGTAAAAAAGTGCTGTACATCGGCGCCACCTACGACGTGCGCGACCGCTACACCACGGCCGAAGGCGAGCAGGCGGGCTTGCACTTGCATGCTGCCGCCCATACCTCGCTGGGCATCGGCACGGCTGACGTGAACAAATATGTGGTCTTCGTGGCCGATATCGTCATCGGCGTGCTGCTGGGCTGCCTGTTTGGCGGCTTGTGGACCTTGTATGGCCGCGCCGAGCTGGCCATCGACAAGCGCATGGCAGGCCAGGATATCAGCCGTCTGCAGCAGATGGGCACCCTGGCCGAGTTTTACGGCATTCGCTTGATGCTGGTGCTGGTGTGGGCCTCGCCGTTCGCCATCGGCGCGCTAGCCATATACCTGTCGCGCGGCTTGCTCGAACAAGGCTGGTGGGTCAACCCCGGCCCCCTCATCGCTGGCATGTTCCTGCACGCGATGTCGCTGCGCGACGAGGCGCACCACCCGCACGAAGAGGTGCCGGGCCTGTCATTGTGGGCCCAGCTGCGCCGCACGCACCCCGGCATCGTGCTGGTGCAGGCGCCGCTGGCGGTGGTGCTGTTTGTGGTGGCGCTGGTGTAGGGCAGGAGAGATCGGCTTCGCTTGGCCAATTAGCTGATCAGCTTCAAGCCTGGCGGCAGCGCCTCGCCCAGCATGCGCTTGGTACTGGCCTCGTCCAGTTGCGTGACTTCGCTGACCATGGCTTGCCACAGGGGCGGGGCGCCCACGGCTTTCAGGCGGGCCAGCACAGTGGCGCGCAAGTCGTCGCCGATGTCGCGCGAGCGGTCGCCCGTCATGCGCGCCAGGTGGGTGGCGGCAAAGGCGGCCGGTTCGGTCTTTTTCCAGTCCAGCGCCAGCAGCACGGCCAGCCAGTCGGCCACGGTGGCGCTGTCGACCACTTCGTGCGCGCTGCCGTGGAAGGGCTGGCGCGCGCCGACCCTGGCCAGCGCCCACAAGGTATTCGTATCCGCCGCTTCGCTGCTGGCCTTGTCCAGGCGCTTGATCAGCCAGGCGCCCACTTCGGCCTTGTAGGCGCCGGGGATGCGTTCAAGCGAGGCGCCCAGGCGCAGCATGTCGTCGTCGCTGCCATTGGCCAGCGTGACGGGGCGGCTGCCGCGCTGCGAGGCGTCGGCTTGCAGGTTGAAGGCGAAATCGTCCAGCAGGCGCAGTTGCTGCCCGGTGCTCAAGCCGCCGGCCACGCGGCGCCACAGGGTCCACCATTCGGCGCACACCTGATTGTCCTTGTGGTGCTGCACGCCCGTGTCGAACATGGCCCACAGCTGTTCGATGCGCCACGGATCGAGCGCATCGCCATAGCCAGGACGCAAACAGTAGCCGGCCAGGTTCAGCCAGACCCGCTCATGCTCAGCTGATCTGCGCCGGCCACGGGCGCGCAGCATGAGGGCGTCGAACAGCTGGCGCAGCAGGGGGGTATCCCACTGCTCGCGGCTGCCCAGGCCCTGTTCCAGGTGCTGGCGCAGCTGGCGTACTTCCTTCGTCTCGATTTTTTGCGCCTTGCCGCCGAAGATGCGTTCGATCTTCTCGAGCGCTTCTTTCAGGCGCGGCGACACTGTGGACGTTGCAGTTTCCGCCTCATCGCCACCGCGCAATTGAAATTCCAGCAGCCAGCGCTGATTGGTATCCGCTTCGGCCACGCAGTGCACTTCCAGCGTGCCCACTTCCGTCATCACGGTGGCCAGCTGCACGGTGATTTCGCGCTTGTCGCCTGCGCTGTCTTGCAGCACGCTGGCCAGCGGCGGCAGGCGCACATAGTCGCCTTCGTTCAGGTCGACGATGTCGCCCAGCTGCGGTGGCGTGCCCGCTTCGGCAATCGATGACGCCAGGTGAAAGCGCACGGGCCGGCCCAGGCGCAGTGCGAACAAGCGCTCTGTCAGGCCGATTTCTTCGCCGCTGGCGCTGCCACGGGGCAGGATACAGACGGCGCGCTTGTCCTTGCCCACTTCGCCCAGCACGAGGAAATAACTGCGCGGCGAACCGCCGCCGATGCGCGGCGCCTGGCCACGGCGGGCCAGCGCGTAGGCGACGGCGCCACGCGCCACGGCCACGTCGGGATTGTCATTGTGCAGGACGGTCAAGGGCTGGCCGCGCCAGTGCGCCAGCGTCTCGGCCAGGCGGCGCGCCAGCGCGTCGGCGCGGAACACGCCGCCGTTCAGCAGCAGCGTGTCGGGCAGTGCGCCCGGGTGCTGCTGTAAAAAACTCGCCAGGTGGCGCGTGATGGCCGCATCCTGCGCATACGGCAAGCCGAATTCGACGATGCCGGCGCGCCCCTTTTTCGCCACGTCGCTCAGTTCCACTTTCGG
The DNA here is from genome assembly GCF_051380875.1 of Janthinobacterium woesei. Taxonomy (NCBI): domain Bacteria; kingdom Pseudomonadati; phylum Pseudomonadota; class Betaproteobacteria; order Burkholderiales; family Oxalobacteraceae; genus Janthinobacterium; species Janthinobacterium woesei. The sequence continues at coordinate 81,307 of NZ_JBNYXW010000010.1, read as the reverse complement.
GAAGAAGCCGTCGACGACCATCGCCGCCACTTCCTCGCGCGTGATGTCGATGGAGCGGCTGGCGCCAATCAGGCGCGCACCTGCGCCAAGCAGGGTGACGCTGGCCTTGTCTGGCGCGTCGGCGGAGAGCAGCAGTTCCTTGGCGGCGCGGCAGCGCTCCATCAGTTGCGACAAGCGCGCGGCGGACAAGCGCATGCCGCCTTCCACGCCTTTGGCCATGCGCGTTTCGACCAGGTGGGCCAGCGCCAGGTCCATATTGTCGCCGCCGAGGATCAGGTGGCTGCCCACGCTGCTGCGTTCAAGCTGCGGCGTGCCATCGGCGAAAGCCACGTCGATCAGGCTGAAATCGGTGGTGCCGCCGCCCACGTCGCAGACTAAAATGCGCCGTGTTTGCGCCAGGTCAAGGTGCAGCGTTTCGCGCCGGCGGTGCAGGAAATCATAGAAGGCCGCCTGTGGCTCTTCCACCAGCCGTAGCGTGGCCAAGCCGGCCATGCGCGCCGCCGCCAATGTGAGTGCGCGCGCACCCTCGTCGAACGAGGCGGGGATGGTCAGCACCAGTTCCTGGGCTTCCAGGGGGGCAGCGGGAAAACGCTGATTCCACGCCGCGCGCACATGCGCCAGGTAGCTGGCGCTGGCCGCCACGGGGGACACCTTGGGCACGTCGGCTTGCGCGCCCCACGGCAGGATGGGGGCCTGGCGGTCCACGTTCGCATGCGACAGCCAGCTCTTGGCGCTGGAGACGAGACGGCCCGGCACTTGCGCACCCAACTGGCGCGCCAGGGCGCCCAGCACGGCATGCGCCGTGCCAGCCACGTCCTGCTGTGGCCATGGCAGTTGCAAGTCGCCTGCCGCCAGTTCGCCGGGAGCCGGGTGGTAGCGCAAGGACGGCAGCAAGGGGCGCGCAGTCACTTCGCCGGGCGCCACCAGCTGCTCGACCTGGAACAGGCGGATGCCTGACGCGGGATCGTTGGCATCCGCATATGCCACCACCGTGTTGGTGGTGCCCAGGTCGATGCCGACCAGATAGGCAGCGCTATGCATTGTCGTTATTGCGGCGTGCCGCGCACGTCGAATTCCACTTTCCAGCGCTCGGCGCCGTCAAGGGAGACGGCCAGCAGCTCCAGGGTTCCCGCTTCCGTCACGCGCGCGTGCAGTGTGACCTGCACCACGTCGCCGGCCTGGCGGCCTTCGGCAGACAGGGTCGCCTGGATTTCGCTCAGCTCCTGCAATTCATCGGGGCCCCAGAAATCGAGCAAGTCGCCGATCTGGTCGTTGCGCCGCGTGGACGAGGCGAAGAAGCGGAAGTGCACGGGTTCGCCCACCACCAGGCCGAATTGCTGGCCCGGCAGTTCCAGTTCGCTGCCTTCTTCCATGCCGAACGGCGCCACGCACAGGGCCTGGATCGGCGGTTCCATGCCGGGGATGGCCGGCATGGCCGATTCGATGGCCACGTAGAACGCGCTGGCCGTGCCGCCGCGGATGCGCACGCCATGGCCGCGCCGCACGTAGCTGTAATACGCCGCACCGCGCGCCACGGCCAGGTCCAGGTCGGCCCCGGCCAGCATGCGCGCCCCTTCCGCGCCTTCCAGGTACAGCCAGTCGTTGACAGTGGCCATGATCCGCTGCACCAGCAGGTCGGACTTGAAGACGCCGCCGTTGAACAGCACGGCCGTTGGATGCAGGAAGCTGGCGCCGTCCATCTGGCGGCCGGCGAAGCCTTCCAGCTCGCTTGTTGCCGCCACTTGCCGGCCCAAAAAGGCGGCCAGGTGGCGCGTGATGGCCGCGTCCTGCGCATACGGCAAGCCCAGTTGCGTCAGGCCGGCGCGCGTGCGCACTGTCGGGCGGCTGGACGCTTCCACCTGCGGGAAGAAGCCGTCGAGGATGAAGGTGGAGACCTCCGCGCGCGTCAGTTCCGTGCGGATCGAGCCGCCGATCAGCTTCGAGCCACGGCTAGGTACGACGATGGGCGCTGTTTCCAGGCTGCTCTCGGCCAGCAGGCTTTCCTTGGCGCTGCGGCAGCCGTAGGTCAGCGCGCGCATTTGCCAGGCGTCAAGCTGGGTGCCGTTGGCGGCCAGCTTGCGCGCCACCAGGTGCGCCAGGGCCAGGTCCATATTGTCGCCGCCCAGCAGGATGTGTTCGCCCACGGCCACGCGGTGCGGTTCGAGCACGCCGCCCTGTTCGAGTACGGCGATCAGCGAAAAGTCGCTGGTGCCGCCGCCCACGTCGATGACTAAAATGATGTCGCCCGGCTTGACTTCCTTGCGCCAGCGCCCTTCGCTGGTCTGGATCCAGCTGTACAGGGCCGCCTGCGGCTCTTCCAGCAAGGTCAATGCGGTGTAGCCGGCCGCCTGCGCCGCTTCCATCGTCAATTCGCGCGCGGCCGGGTCGAACGAAGCGGGAATCGTCACGGTGATTTCCTGCTGCGCGAACGGCGCTTGCGGGTGGGCGTTGTCCCAGGCTTGGCGCAAGTGCGTCAGGTAGCGCGTGGCGGCAGTAATCGGCGAAATGCGTGCCACTTCCGCCGGTGCGTCGTTGGGCAAGATGGCAGCGCGGCGGTCCACGCCCGGGTGGCACAGCCAGCTTTTCGCGCTCGAGACCAGGCGGATCGGCGTGGTGGCGCCACGGCTGCGGGCCATTTCGCCCACCACGAATGGCGCTTCGGCTTCCTGCGTGACCCAGGGCAGGGCCAGGTCGCCCGCCGCCACTTCATCGGCGTGCGGCAGGTACACAAACGATGGCAGTAGTGAAAGGTCTTCGACGGTGCCTGGCGCCGACAGTTGCGGCACTTTCAGCACGCCGTGGCTGGACTTTTCGCCGTCGCTTTCATCGAGGTTGACATAGGACAGGGCACTGTGGGTGGTGCCCAGGTCGATGCCGATGGCGTAGCGGGGGCTGTTGTTGATTACGTCGCTCACAGTTCCACCTCGGCCGGGGCCAGGATGGCGGCGTCGTGCTGCTCGCTCAATTTTGGCAGGCGCACGCTGGCTGCGCGCCAGCCGCGATGGCTCAAGGTGCCCGTAAATGGCGCCGAGCCGACCACGTTGCCCGTCAGGCGCACGCTGGCCGGGTCAAAACCATCGTGCAGCACGATGCGGCTGCCCTCGGCTTCCTGGCGCACCGGTTCGATGCTGAAATAGTCGCGCATGACCTTGGCGCAGCCTTCATGCACCACGCGCGCGGCCGCGCCGATGTCGGCATCGGCATGGCTGCCCAGGTTTTCCTGGGTAAAGTCGATCAGGCGCGCTTCGCGCTGCAGCAGTGCCAGCAATTGCAGGGCGGCATCCGGCGTGGCTTCTTTCAAGATGACGGGAGCGGCGGCCGGCGTCGGCACGGGGGCCACCGGCGCCACAGGTGCGGCCTCGGGCAGTGACAGCTTTTCCACGCGGGCCGCATAGGCGGCGTCCGACAGGGTGCTGAAAAAGGCGCCAAAGGCCAGCGGGACTCTGCGCCAGAACGATGGGTGGGACGATGATGTGCTCATGGGAACTCGTTTCTCTGATCTGTAGGGAGGCGTCGGCGGTGCGGGGTGGCCGGGCCGCTTCGCAAGGTGGTGCATGCGCCGGCCCTGTTGCACAGGCGCCGGCTGGCGTTTGCCCGCATGATACCAGTTACGGCGCCGGCGCCAAAGTTGCAGCGGCCTCCCACTGCGGCAAAAAGTCCGCATTTTTATTGCGCTAGCGCAAGAGAACAGTGGATAGACGTGTCTTTCGACTAAAATCGCCCCTTGTTTTTTCCTCATGGTTTTCATGTGGCAATAAGCTTGGCGCAAGCAGGGCCTTCATCTTGACAAGAGGACTACATGAACAAGCGCATGACATTGCTGGCATTGGCTGGTCTCATTATCCTGGCCGGTTGCGGCAGCAAGGGCGAGAGCGGCGGCCAGTCCAGCGCCGCGCGCCTCGACGGCAAGGAAAAGGGCAGCCAATTGCTGGCCTATGAGCATAGCGTCAGCGTCGACGCGCACGAGGCGCAAGTGCGGCCCCTGTATGAAAAAGTGCTGGCCGCCTGCAAGGCCGATACGGAAAATGGCTGTCTGCTACTCGATTCCAGCCTCGACAGCGGCCGCTATGTGCACGCGCGCATCAGCATGCGCGCCAAGCCGGCGGGCATCAAGAAGCTCGTCGCGCTGGTCTCGGCCGAAGGCGAGGTCACCAGCGAGGGCACCAAGGTGGAAGACCTGGGCCGTCCTGTGCTCGATAACAGAAAGCGCCTGGAAATGCTGAAGCAATACCAGGCCCAGCTGCAAGACCTGGAACAGCGCTCGGCTGTGAATGTCGATGCCCTGATCAAGGTGAGCAAGGAACTGGCCACGGTGCAAGTCGAGCTGGAGCAGGCGACGGCGGCCGATGCCCTGTTGATGCAGCGCATCGATACGGACTTGCTGAACGTGGCCATCAGCGCCGAAGGCAAGCATTCGTTCTGGACGCCCATCAAGCGCGCGCTGGGTAATTTCACGGAAAACCTGTCGGCAGGCGTGGCTAACGCCATCACGGCCATGGCGTATATCCTGCCGTGGCTGCTCGCTTTCGTGCTGCTGTTCCCGCTGGGGCGCAAGGGCTGGCGCCGCCTGCGAGGGGCGCCGCGCAAGGACTAACTGCGCGCGCACCGTTCTACGGCAAAAAGACCCCGGCTGCACAGTCCTTGTGCAGCCGGGTTTTTTTTCGGGCGGCAATGTCGTGCGTGCACCACGGCGTGGCGCGTGCACCATGCCCGCTGGGCAAAGATGCTGGCATGCATTCTGCTTTAACAACAATGTATGCCCTTGATTGACACCCACGTAACCACCACAGGAGTCCCCATGTCACGACGCATCATCCTGAAAGCGGCAGCCGCAGGCGCACTGGCCCTGGCCACCTCCACCTTTACGCAGGCAGCCTTTGCCGCCGACACGATCAAGGTGGGCATCTTGCACTCCTTGTCGGGCACCATGGCCATCTCTGAAACGTCGCTGAAAGACGTTGCCCTGATGACGATTGCCGAAATCAATGCCAAGGGCGGCGTGCTGGGCAAGAAGCTGGAAGCCGTGGTGGTCGATCCCGCGTCGAACTGGCCATTGTTCGCGGAAAAAGCGCGCCAGCTGGTGGCGCAAGACAAGGTTGCCGTGGTGTTTGGCTGCTGGACGTCGGTGTCGCGCAAATCGGTCTTGCCGGTCTTCAAGGAACTCAACAGCCTGCTGTTCTATCCCGTGCAATACGAGGGCGAGGAGCTGGAAAAGAATGTGTTTTATACGGGCGCCGCACCGAACCAGCAGGCGATCCCGGCCGTGGAATATCTGCTGAGCAAGGATGGCGGCGGGGCCAAGCGCTTTGTGCTGCTGGGTACGGATTATGTGTATCCGCGCACCACCAACAAGATCCTGCGCGCCTTCTTGAAAAGCAAAGGCGTGAAGGATAGCGATATCAGCGAGGTCTATACGCCATTCGGCCACGCCGACTACCAGACCATCGTCGCCAATATCAAGAAATTTTCCACCGGCGGCAAGACGGCCGTCATTTCCACCATCAATGGCGACTCGAACGTGCCGTTCTACAAGGAATTGGGCAATGCCGGCCTGAAAGCTACCGACGTTCCCGTGGTGGCGTTTTCCGTGGGCGAGGAAGAGCTGCGCGGCATCGATACCAAGCCGCTGCTGGGCCACCTGGCCGCGTGGAATTATTTCGAATCCGTCAAAAATCCCGTCAACACGGCCTTCATCAAGCAGTGGAAAGCCTATGCCGTGGCGCAAAAGTTGCCGAACGCGGGCTCGGTGGTGACGAACGACCCGATGGAAGCGACCTACGTGGGCATCCACATGTGGGCGCAAGCCGTGGAAAAGGCGAAATCGACGGATACGGACAAGGTGATCGCCGCCATGGCGGGCCAAAGCGTCAAGGCGCCGTCCGGCTTTACCCTGACCATGGATGCGACGAATCACCACTTGCACAAGCCCGTGATGATCGGCGAGATCAAGGCCGATGGGCAATTTAATGTCGTGTGGAAAACCAGGGAACCGATCCGCGCCCAGCCGTGGAGCCCGTTTATCAAGGGCAATGAGGGCAAGCAGAAGCTGTAGAGCGACGCCTGCCGCTGCCGCTGCCGGGTTTGCGTCCGGTGGCGTTGACCATCAACGTTTTCCCGGGATATCAATGAGGCTATTCACATCGCTGCTGGCCGTCGCCTGCCTGTGCCTGTCGTCCTTGGCGCAGGCGGTCATCCCTGCCGGCCTGTTGACACCGCTGGCAGGTGACGACCCTGAAGCCCGCGTGGCCGCCGTGGCGCAGATTGCCGCGCTGGCCACGCCGGACGCGGCCCGCTTGCTGCAAGCCTTGCAGGACGAGGCTGTCTATGCAACCCCCGACGGCAAGCTCTACATCGTTGACGGCGAGCAAGCCTATGATCCATCGACTGGCCAGCAACTGGCCGTGCCCGATGGCATCGACGGCGTGATAGTCAACAACCGCTTGCGCGCGGCCGTGGCGGGCGCCATGTCGGGCCTGACGCTGCTGGCGCCGGAACGGGCGCAAAGGCTGGCGGCCGCGCAGCAGCTGCAACAGTCTGTTGATCCTGCACAAATTCCCCTGATTCGCAAGGCGCTGGCGCAAGAAGGCGATGGCGAAATCCGGCAAATCCTGCAAGTGCTGATCGCCAGCGCCAACCTGCATGCGCCGGACGCCGCCACGCGCAAGCAAGCCGTGCAGGCATTGGCGGGCAGCAGCGATGCGCGCCTGCTGCCGGTATTGCAAGCCATGCTGGAAAAGGGGGCGGACGGCCGCGCGCACGAACCGGACCAAGCCGTGCAGCTGGCCGCCATCGAGACCTTGCGCCAGATCAAGGGCAGGGTGGCGCGCATGGAATTTGCCGGCAATGTGTTTTACGGCATCTCGCTGGGCAGCGTGCTGCTGCTCGCTGCGCTGGGGCTGGCCATCACCTTTGGCTTGATGGGCATCATCAACATGGCGCACGGCGAATTGCTGATGATAGGCGCCTACACCACGTATCTGTGCCAGCTGTTCTTCCGCAGTTACCTGCCGGGCATGCAGGATTGGTATTTGCTGGCCGCCTTGCCGGCCGCTTTTTTCGTCGCCGGCCTGGTCGGCGTGCTGCTGGAGCGCACGGTCATTCGCTGGCTGTACGGGCGGCCGCTGGAAACCCTGCTGGCCACCTGGGGCATCAGCCTGATCCTCATGCAGGCGGTGCGTACCATCTTCGGCGCGCAAAACGTGGAAGTGGCCAATCCTGCCTGGATGTCGGGCGGCGTCACGGTGCTGGGCGGCCTCGTGCTGCCCTACAACCGGCTGGCCATCATCGCCTTTGCCATCGTTGTCGTGGTGGCCGTGTGGCTGATCCTGAACAAGACGCGCCTGGGTCTGTTCGTGCGTGCCGTCACACAAAACCGCCGCATGGCCGATTGCGTGGGCGTGGCCACGGGCAAGGTCGACATGCTGACCTTCGGCCTCGGTTCCGGCATCGCCGGGCTGGGCGGCGTGGCCCTGTCGCAGCTGGGCAATGTGGGGCCGGACCTGGGGCAAAGCTACATCGTCGATTCCTTCATGGTGGTGGTGCTGGGCGGCGTGGGCCAGCTAGCCGGCACCGTGATCGCCGCGCTGGGCCTGGGCGAAGTGAATAAATTTCTCGAACCGGTGGCGGGCGCCGTGCTGGCGAAGATCGCCATCCTGGTGTTCATCATCATTTTCATCCAGCGCCGGCCGCAGGGGCTGTTTGCCATGAAGGGACGCAGCGTCGAATGATGACCTCCATCACAAGGAAAGAAGGCTTGTTTACACGGCCTGTCTGGATGGCGATTGCCGCCTGCACGGTGCTGGCGGCAATCTTGCCGATTTTCAATTTGATCTTTGCCGAAGGGCATGCGCTGCATGTGTCCGCCTACACGGTGGCGCTGGTGGGCAAGTTCATGTGCTACGCACTGGCCGCGCTGGCGCTGGACCTGGTCTGGGGCTACACGGGCATCTTGTCGCTGGGCCATGGCGTGTTCTTCGCGCTGGGCGCGTATGCGCACGGCATGTATCTGATGCGCGCCATCGGTGAGCAAGGGCAATACCACAGCAGCTTGCCCGACTTCATGGTCTTCCTGGACTGGAAAACCTACCCCTGGTACTGGGCGTTCACCGAGCATTTCTGGTACTGCATGGCCCTCGTCGTGCTGGTGCCCGGCGTGCTGGCCTTCGTGTTTGGCTACTTTGCCTTTCGCTCGCGCATCAAGGGCGTGTATTTTTCCATCATCACGCAGGCGATGACGTATGCCTTCATGCTCTTGTTCTTCCGCAATGACACTGGCTTTGGCGGCAACAATGGCTTTACGGACTTCAAGACCATCCTCGGCCATAGCGTCACGGCGCCCGCCACCAAGGCGGTGCTATTCCTGCTGACCCTGGCCATCCTGATCGCCGCGCTGGTGGGCGCGCGCGCCATCGTCACCTCGAAGCTGGGCCGAGTGCTGCAGGGCGTGCGCGACAGCGAAGCGCGGCTGATGTTCCTGGGCTACAACCCGCTATGGTTCAAGCTGTTCGTCTGGACCCTGTCGGCCGTGCTGTGCGGCATCGCCGGCGCCCTGTACGTGCCGCAAGTGGGCATCATCAACCCGTCTGAAATGTCGCCCGCCAATTCCATCGAAATGGTGGTGTGGGTGGCCGTGGGCGGACGCGGCACCCTGATCGGCCCCATCCTGGGCGCCTTCACCGTCAACGGCTTGAAAAGCTGGTTTACGGCTGCCTTGCCGGAACTGTGGCTGTTCGCGCTGGGCCTGCTGTTCATCGGTGTGACCCTGTTCATGCAGCAGGGTATGCTGGGCGTCTTGCGCAAGCTCAAGCGGCGCAAGACTGCCGCGGTGGCAGAGGAGGCAGCATGAGCATCCGTATGTTACCCGGCCTGGCCAGCGCCGAAGCTGGTCCGTCCTATGCGCGCGTCAAGGGGGAAGGCGTCGATACGAGCCACGGCGCCATCCTGTACCTGGAAGACATCTGCGTGTCGTTTGACGGCTTCAAGGCCATCAATAAGCTGAGCCTGGATATTTCCGTGGGCGAGTTGCGCTGCATCATTGGCCCGAATGGGGCGGGCAAGACGACCATGATGGACGTCATCACCGGCAAGACACGCCCCACGTCCGGCTCGGCCTGGTTCGGCCAGACGATGAACCTGGCCACGATGACGGAAGCCGAGATCGCCCACGCCGGCATCGGGCGCAAGTTCCAGCGCCCCACCGTGTTCGAACAGCACACGGTGTTCGACAACCTGGAACTGGCCATGAAGATGGACAAGCGCGTCGCGCCCACGCTGTTTGCCCGTTTGACGTCCGAGCAGGAAGGCAGGATCGAGGCCATTTTGCAGTTGATACGCCTGGGTGGCCAGGCGGCGCGGCTGGCCGGGCTGCTGTCGCACGGGCAAAAACAATGGCTGGAAATCGGCATGCTGCTGATGCAGGAACCGCAGCTGATCTTGCTCGACGAACCCGTGGCCGGCATGTCGGACGCGGAAACGGCGCGCACGGCTGAATTGCTCAATGAATTGCGCGGCAAGCATTCGATCATGGTGGTCGAGCACGACATGGGTTTTGTGGCGGAAATTGCGCAGCAAGGCATCGTCACCGTGCTGCATGAAGGGGCTGTGCTGGCGCAAGGGCGCATGGACCAGGTGCAGGCCGACGAGCGCGTCATCGAAGTCTATCTGGGAAGGTAATAAGGGGAGATCACAGACTATGCTCGAAGTGCAACAACTAAATCAATACTATGGCTCCTCGCACACCTTGCGCGGCATCAACCTGTCGGCGCGCAAGGGCGAATGCCTGGCCTTGCTGGGACGCAATGGCGTGGGCAAGACCACCTTGCTCAAGTGCCTGATGGGCGTGCTGCCCGTGGCGCAGGGCACGGTGGCCTTCAACGGGCGCGACATCACCAAACTGGCGCCGCATGCGAGAGCGAAGCTGGGCATCGCCTATGTGCCGCAGGGGCGCGACATCTTTGCGCGCCTGACGGTCGAGGAAAACTTGCTGATGGGCATGGCCGTCAAGCGGGGGCGGCAGGCATCGCGCATCGATCCCCACGTGTATGAGCTGTTTCCGGTGCTCAAGGAGATGCTGCAGCGGCGCGGCGGCGATCTGTCCGGCGGGCAACAGCAGCAGCTGGCCATTGCGCGCGCCTTGCTGGCCGAGCCGCAGCTGATCATTTTTGACGAGCCGACAGAAGGCATCCAGCCGTCCGTCATCAAGGATATCGGCCGCGTCATTTCCTTGCTGAAACAGCGCGGCGACATGGCCATCGTGCTGTGCGAGCAGTATTTTGACTTCGCCCGCGAGCTGGCCGATGATTTTATCGTCTTGTCGCGCGGCAAGGTGGTGGCCAGCGGCACGGCGGCGCAGATGGATGGCGAGGAGGTGAAGCGCCACCTGGCCGTGTAGCCATCACACCAACTGGTACCAGCCCAGCACGGCGCCGCCCGCCAGCAGCCACAGCAGGTGAATCTTCGTGCGCCAGATGAGGATGCCGGCCACGATGGATAGGCTCCACACGGGCCAGTCGGTGCTTATATGATGGTTGGCGCCGCCCAGGATCAAGCCGGTGGAAATCAGGAGGGCGACGACGATGGGCGCCATGCCTTGCTTGAAGGCACGCACGGGGCGCAGGTCGCGGTTGCGGTAGCCCCAGCTGGCCGCCATGTAAGTGAGCGTCGTGCTGGGCAGCATGATGCCCACCATGGTCACCAGCACGCCCAGGTAAGCTGCCGCGTAGCTGCCCGCATTCATGCCGACGTTCCAGCCCATCAGGGCGACGAACAGCACGTTGGGGCCGGGCGCGGCCTGGGCGATGGCGATTGATTCATTGAATTGCGCCTGCGTCAGCCAGCCATGCTGTTCCACCAGGAAACGGTGCATTTCGGAGGTGGTGGAAATGGCGCCGCCGATCGACATCAATGACAGCATCAGGTAATGGCCGAACAGGTTCAGCCAGTCCGCCGTGCTCAAGACCAGTTGCAAGGGCGGCGTCATGTGGACAGCTTTCTGTACGTCAACACGCAGCCGATGCCGCCCAGACCCAGCAGGATGTAGATGAGGGGCCAGCGCAGCACGGCCACCATCAGCACGCCCAGCACGGCCAGCGGCAAGGTCAGCCACAGCGGCAGCGGATGCTTGCCCAGCGCGGCGGCCAGTTTCATGCCCGTGGCGGCGATCATGCCGGCCGAGACGGCCGCCATGCCGCGCAGGGCGCCCGCCACTTGCGGGTTGCCGCCAAAGCGCGTGTACAGCACGCCCAGCACCAGCACGATGACGAGGGGCGCCGCCAGCATGCCGGCCAGCGCCGTCAGTGCCCCTTTCAAGCCGAAATAGCGTCCGCCCACCATCAGCGACAGGTTAACCACGTTGGGCCCGGGCATGATTTGCGCCACGGCCCAGTCTTCCAGGAATTCCTCCTGCGTCATCCAGCGCTTGCGTTCGACCATCTCGCGCTGGATCACGGCCAGCACGCCACCAAATCCCTGCAGTGCCAGCCAGGTGAACGAGAAGAACAGGTCGGCCAGCGAGGCGGGCTGCGGACGGGGAAGGTCAGGTTGGGCGGTATGGGGCGAGGGCATGGCTGATTATCGCCGTCGCCGATTGCGCTTGTCCATCGCTTTCGGCGCCGCTGCCGCTTGCAAGGTAGCTACACGGTGGCGGCAAGAAAAAACAGCGGCGCATGTTTGCCTGCCATTGACTTCGGGAATTTATCAGCAATACTTTATCGGCAATACTGCCGCAGTCCCTGTCCGCGTCGGCGCCCGGGTGCTCCCCGTCGCGCCTTGTCCGCCCTTTTGTCCTTCGTCGCAGGAGTTGTTCACTATGCTTAATTCCCAAGAAACGTTGCATATGCCCTTGAAGAGCGCGGCGCAGCACGCCCGTGTTGATCAGAAGATGTGCGATATCATCAACCTGGGCATCGCCGTGCAAGCCGCCTTCAGCACATTGTGTGCGTTGGAATACCTGAAGTCATACAATATCGACCCCGAGTTGATCGAGCGCGTGCTGCTGCATCCGGAGCAGTGCCGCCAAGTGCTGGACTGAGTAGTTGCGGCGGCTGTGTTGCTGCTGGCCACGCATGCATGTTATCGAATTGATTACTATTGCTCAGTTATGCACAAATGATGAGTTGGCGAAATTGGTGAAATAATTTTCACGTGATTATGTGTGAGTTTCTAAGTGCTTGATTTTATTCTATTTTATTTTTGCTGTTTGATTGAGCAGTTTATTGAAAGCCGCACGGGCTGTGGCTTTGAGGCCTGTCAATAGGCGCTTATCCACAAAGATATCCACAGTCCGTGTGGATATCTGAAAAAGCGCTTAACAATCCGCTACTTAGCTAATTTCAACACATCCCCGCGCGCGATGTAGCGCTGCGGAGGGCAAAAACAGCGTCTGAAACAAGGCTGTATGCCCATCCAGTGCTCTTGCTGGATAACTAAAAGTAAGGGCAGAGGTTCAGGGTGTGCCACCAGGCGCCGGCGCGGTGGAATCGCCGCGCTGGGCCAGGGCGGCGGCCAGCTCGGCCACCTGCTGCTGGGCTTCGCGCAAGGTGGCATAGGTGCGCAGCGAAGCGATCACGGTGGTAAACAACTTGCGCGTGGTCAGGTCGGTCTTGCACCAGAAATCGTTGATGTCGTAATCGATGATGATGCGGTGTTCGAGCGCCTGGCCCGGCTGGCCCGTGCGCAGGATGATGCGCACGGCGCTGTTGTGCAGTTCTTCGCGGATCTGGCGCGCTACTTGCAGGCCCGCATCCTGGGTTTCCATGATGACATCGAGCAGTACCACGGCGATATCGGGCGTGCTGCGCAGCATGGCGAGTGCCTCGGCGCCCGAATACGCATGCAAAAAGCTCAGCCTACGCCCCTGGAAACTGGCCTGGCTGAGGGCAAATTTGGTGACCACGTGCACGTCGACATCGTCGTCGACGATCAGCACGCGCCATGGCGGCGGCGCGCTGGCTGGCTCGGACGCATTGCCGGCCTGCTCCAGCGGCTCATCCATCAGCCAGTCGGGTTCATCCGCCGCCTTGGCGGGACTGTCGCTATCCATATTCATGCATTTTCCAACGTTGATCGTGCTCGCTCACTCCACACTATGCCAGTCCGCCGGGTTTGTCAAAACAATGCTGTTCCGGCAAGGGCGCGCAGGCCTATGGCTGCCGCTGCGCCACAAAATATATTTTCATGTGATGCGGAAACTTTGCTCTGGCGCAAATCCATGATTGTAAGTCATTGATTTCATTGGGGTAAAAAAATGCCTGTGAAATCAGCAAATTGTTGAAAGCCGCATCAATACTGGCGTTGCGGCTTGTCAAGAGGGGCTTATCAACAACTTTATCCACAGTTGCTGTGGATATCTTAAAAAGCCGTGCAAAAACCGTGGCTTAGGACAGGAACGTGAGGCAGGGCGCGAACGCTCATGCGGCCATGCCTTTTCCCGTCAGTGCGGCAAACGCGTGCAGGAAACGCTGCTTGGCTTCGGCCGGACCCATGACATCGATTATACCGGGCAAGGGGGCGATGCCGTCAAGGTAGGCCCAGCGCTCGGTCGAATGGGGCATCAGGTCGCGCTTTTCCGTGGCCAGCGCGATCAGGTCGGCCTGCTTGATGGGCGCGTAGTCGGAAAAGTCGATGCCATACGTGGCGGCGATGATGGCGCTGACCTTGTCTTCCAGCGCGGAAAATTCCGGCAGCAGCACTTTCAGCGGTTTCACCATGTCGCCCAGATACGCTTCGGCCGCATCGTGTAGCAGGGCGGCCAGGCGCAAGTGGGGCGGCACGAGGCTGGTGACGATCAGGCTGTGTTGGGCAATCGAGTAAAACACTTGCGTTTGCCCATTGAAACGGCACTGGTACGCGAGGCCGTGGGCGATATCCTCGATGGCGACGCGGTCGATATGCGGGCGCAGGGGATAAAAGCGGTTGCCGGAAAAGGTTGAAACGTAGTCGGTGGTAATCATTGCCATGGTCGGGCCGCTTGCGATATTCGGATGGCCCATCGTACACCGGATGGCGGCGGCCTGCCTTCCGGCATGGGCCCATGCATCTTGGCAAATCTTTGCATTTATTTCATATCATTCATTGTTCTTTCTGAGACACTATAAACATTTTGTTTGACTGAAACTTCAATGGGGGCAGGACAATGACGGCGCAAGCTTCGGCAAGACCTTCGTATATCTATCAGGGCGGCTCGGTGATGATGCACTCGCCGCTGCAATTGAAACAGTCTGAAATGTTTGGCTATTTCGTCAAGGGCGACCTGGCCAGGCTGCAAGCGACCGTCAACACCACCCTGAACCAGGTGGCGGGCACGCGCATGCGCTTCAAAGCCCTGTCGCCGTATGTGATGCTGACCTTTACGCGGGTCAACCATGCCGATTCTAGCAACCCCGTCGACCAGGCCAAGGGCTGGATCACGGAAGTGGACATCGTCACCTGGATCATGGTCGGCGAGATGGATGGCGAAGGCAAGCTGGCGCACATCTATTGGTACCCTTGCCATATTTTCGTCGACGATGCGATGGCCCTGATCAACGGGCGCGAGCTGTTCGGCTACCCCAAATACCTGTGCGAATACGAGATTCCCGCCGCTGGCAGCGAACCGCTGCGCTGCGCCGTGGCGGCCAAGGGTTTCCAGCATTTTTCGCCGGAAACCAAGCTGGCCCTGCACCCGCTGCTGGAAGTGAACGCTACCGTGCAGACGGGGCCGGACAAGCCCATCAACAGTTTCCTGGAACTCATCGAGCAGGCGTTCCAGGTCTTCCTGTCGATTCCCGATTTCTTTGACATGGATCAAGCCGGCTGGGCTGACATCCTGTCGCTGTTGCGCAATCCCCGCATCGACCAGATTTTCCTCAAGCAGTTCCCGGACAGCGCGGGCATCAAGGCCGTGTACCAGGCCCTCGTGGCGGCGCCGGCCGAGATCAACCGCCTGCACAGCGCGCGCCTGCTGGGCTATGAGTACGAATGCACCTTGCATGCGTTCGACAGCTTCCCGCTGGACCAGACCCTGGGCCTGCAGCTGGGGCCGCAGCCGGCGATCTTGCCGTTCAACGTGAATTTCGATTTCACGGCCATGCCGGGCGAGGAACTGGTCGACAATTCGGTCATCGCACCGGAAAAGATCGCCATCCTCGGCGGCGGCGTGGCGGCCATGACGGCGGCGTACTATTTGACGAATCAGCCGGGCTGGCAAAACCAGCATGCCATCACCGTGTATCAATTGGGCTGGCGCCTGGGCGGCAAGGGTGCCAGCGGGCGCAATGCGCAAGTGGGCCAGCGCATCGAGGAGCACGGCCTGCATATCTGGTTCGGCTTCTACGCGAATGCCTTCAAGATGATCAAGGAAGCCTATGCCAGCCTGGAGCGGCCACCCGGCGCGCCGCTGGCCACCTGGCGCGACGCCTTCAAGCAGCACGACTACGTGGCTCTGTCGGAAGACGTCAAGGGGCAGTGGCGCAACTGGTCGATCGTCTTTCCCACCTTGCCGGGCGAACCGGGCGAGGGCGGCGAAGACATCACCTTGTGGCAGATGGCCATTGCCATGGTGGGCTGGATCGAGCAGTGGATACGCCAGATCCGGCAAGTGGCCGATGCCGATGCGCGCATCGCCCGCGCTAGCGCGCTACAAGGCGAGGGCGAGGGCGCGTGGCCGGGCTGGCTGCGCCGCCTGGCCGACGAAGTGGTGGGGCAGGCCGATGAGCTGGGGCTGGACGTGGGCCTGTCCGTGGGTGCGCTGGCCGCGCTGGTGGCCGACCTGGCGCCGGACTCCTCGCGCCACGACGAGGCCCGCCACCAGCTGCTGGCCAGCACCCTGAACGGCATCCGCGCCTGGCTGCGCCTGCGCTACCGTGCACTGATCGATGGCGACGATGAATTGCGCCGCCTGTTCACCTGCCTGGACCTGGGCATCACAGTGATGAAAGGCATGTTCGAGGATGGCGTGTTCAAGCACGGCTTTGACGTCATCAACGACATCGATTTCCGTGACTGGCTTAAAAAACATGGCGGCGACGAGCAGTTCAGCGTCAATTCGGCGCCCGTGCGGGGTTTTTACGACCTGGTGTTCGCCTACGAGGGCGGCGATTTTGCGAAACCGAATATCGAGGCGGGCACCCTGTTGCGGGCGATGGCGCGCATCGGCCTGGCCTACAAGGGCGGCATCATGTTCAAGATGCAGGCGGGCATGGGCGACACGATCTTTACGCCGCTGTATGAAGTGCTGCAAAAGCGCGGCGTGGCGTTCAAGTTTTTCCAGCGCGTGGAAGAACTGGTGCCAGGCGCGGGCGACATCGACAGCATCCGCATCACCGAGCAGGTGCAGTTGGCGGACCCTGCCACCGGCTACGCGCCGCTGGTGGATGTGAAAGGCCTCGATTGCTGGCCCAGCGCGCCCGACTATGCGCAACTTGATCCAGCGCAAGCGGCCCTGCTGCAGGAAAAGGACATCAACCTGGAATCGTACTGGAGCGACTGGCCGCAGCAGTACCAGCAAGCCTTCGGCCAGCCGCTGCCCGTCACGGTATTGAAGAAGGGCGTCGATTTCGACAAGGTGGTGTTCGGCATTTCCATCGGTTCGCTGCAAGCCCTGTGCCCGCAACTGCTGGCGCACAGCCCGGCCCTGCAGCTGGCATCCGAGAAGGTCAAGACGGTGGCCACGCAGGCCTACCAGGTGTGGCTCAACAAGAATCTGGCGCAGATGGGCTGGAGCACGCAACCGAAGGGCCAGCAGCCTGTGCTGTCAGCCTTCACGGAGCCGTACGACACGTGGGCGCCGATGGACCAGTTGCTGGCGCACGAAGACTGGCCGGCAGGGCTGGAGCCGAAGAATGTCTCGTACTTTTGCAGCGCCTTTCCTGTCGACAGCTACCCGCCCGTGACGGACACGGGCTTTCCCGCGCGCTGCGCCGAGCGGGCGAAACAGGGCGCGCTGCATCAGCTGGACCAGGAAATCGGCGCGCTGTGGCCGGAGGCGGGCGCACCGGGCGCGTTCCCGTGGCAATGGCTGGTCGATGCGAAGCAAGGGACGGGGCCGGCACGTTTCGACAGCCAGTACTGGCGCGCCAATGTCGACCCGTCCGAGCGCTATGTGATGTCGGTGGTGAACAGCACGCAATACCGGCTGGCTACCGACCAGTCGGGATTCAGTAACCTGTTCTTGACGGGCGATTGGATCAAGACGGGCTTGAACGCGGGCTGCGTCGAGGCGGCCGTGATGGCGGGCATGCAGACATCGCGCGCCATGACGGGCTATCCGGCCGTGATCCAGGGCGAGACGGACTTCTAGCCTTGCTATGATGGCGTTTCATTGTCTGCTGCGCGAGGGCGCCATGCAACGCCTGCTGTTCCTGTGTTTGATCTTGCTCAACCTGCATACGGGCGCGGCGCCGGCTGGCGCCATCTTGCTGTGGCCGGGCGCGCCGCCCGGTGGCGCCGCGTCCGGCCCGCAACGCGACAGCGCCAAAGGCACCATCACGCAGGTCGAGCAACCCTATCTGATCGTGCACCGCCCGGCGCATCCGAACGGCATGGCGATCTTGCTGATCAGCGGCGGCGGCTATGCGCATATCGAGGCGGGCAAGGAAAGCGGGCCGGCAGCCGTCTGGCTGCAGGCGCAGGGCATCACGGCGTTTGAACTGGTGTACCGGCTGCCGCAGCTGTTGCTGGCGTGGCTGCAGGCGAACGGCTGGCTGATTCAACCTTAGTTTGTGCTGCCGGCGCAGTCTTCCAGGTCGCGCCGCGCCGCATCCAGCGCCGCCTGCAGTTGCGGCAGATACTGCGGCACATCATCGAGCTGGCCGTTCGATGCCAGCGTTTCCATCTGGTGGCACAGGCTGTGCAGGGTGGGGCGGCTCAGGTAGCCAGCGCTGCCTTTCAATGCGTGGAAAGCGGCGGCCGCCGCGCTGGCATTGCCATCGCGCACGGCGTGGCACGCCAGATCCAGGCGCCGGGGAGCTTCCATCAGGAAGGCTTGTGCGATGCGTTGCAAGTGCTGCGGCGACAGGCCCGCCAGCGGCAGGATGTGCACGGGCGTGGTCATGGGGTCGGCCGGGGCCGGTGTTTCCGCTTTCACGCCGGCGCCGTCCAGGCCGAACTGGCGCGCCAGCGTATCGTTTTCGGTGGGCAGGGCCGGCGGCAGTGCCTGGCCGCGTGCCAGCAGTAAGTCGATGATGGCGTCGATTTTCTGGAACAGCAGCGCTTCATCGACAGGTTTGCTGAGGAAGTCGTCCATGCCGGCCGCCAGATAGCGTTGCCGGTCATGTTCGCTGGCATTGGCCGTCAGCGCAATGATGGGAATGTGCGCGTCGGGAATGGGGAATTGTGCGTTGCCGCCGTCGCGCACCAGGCGCGCGGCCTGCTCGCCATCCATCAGCGGCATGCGGCCATCCATCAGCACGCAATCGTAGGCGCCCGTGCCCAGCGCACGCAGCGCTTCCTCGCCATTTTCCACGATGCTCACGGTATGGCCCATGCTTTCGAGCAAGGTGCCGATGATGATCTGGTTGGTGCGCACGTCTTCGGCGCACAGGATGCGCAGGCGGCAGGCGTGGCGCGCGTGGCGCGGCGCCAGGCGCGCATTCGCGGCCGGCGCGCTGCCCTCGGTCAGCGGCAGGCTGAAATGAAAGCGCGAGCCGATGCCTAGCCGGCTTTCCACGCCGATGGTGCCGTCCATCAGTTCGACCAGCTCCTTGCAGATGGCCAGGCCCAGTCCCGTGCCGCCGTAGCGGCGCGTGGTGGAATGGTCGGCCTGCTCGAATTTCTGGAACAGACGGGGCAAGGTGGCCGCGTCGATGCCGGAGCCCGTGTCGCTGATGATGAAGTCGATCTGGCTGCGGCCATCCTGGCGCGGCGCCGAGCGGGCGCGCCGCACTTCCAGCAGCACTTCGCCATTGGCCGTGAATTTGAGCGCGTTGCCCAGCAGGTTGATCAGGATCTGGCGCAGGCGCGTGGGATCGGCGCGCACATAGCGCGGCAGGTCCAGCGCCAGTTCGCGGCGCAGCAGCAAGCTCTTGGCATCGGCCTGGCCCTGCACGATGCCGGCCGCGTCGCCGATCAGGGCCAGCAAGTCGAAGTTCAGCGTTTCCAGCGTCAGCTTGCCCGCGTCGATCTTCGAAAAATCGAGGATATCGTTGAGTATGGTCAAGAGCGACTCGCCATTATGCAGGCCGATGCGCAAGTATTCCTGCGTTCGGCCCCGCACGGATTGGTCGCGCAGGGCAAATTTCAGCATGCCGATCACGCCGGCCAGCGGCGTGCGGATGTCGTGGCTCATGGCCGACAAAAAATCGATGCGGTGGCGGCTGACCACTTCCGCGTGTTCCTTGGCCGTCAGCAGGGCGTCGTTGCTGAGGGTCAGCGCCAGGGTGCGCTCGCGCACGCGCTGTTCCAGGTTGTTGCGCAGCAAGCGGATCTGGTCGGCCAGGGCAAACGCCAGCAGCAAGCCATCGAAGGTGCCGCCCAGCAAGGTCACCAGTTGCGCGTTCGCTACCATGGCCGGCATCAGGCCCAGGTTGGCCGGCAGGATTAAAAAGCCGGGCAGCATCAGGGCGACGAAGGCCAGCACGAAGAAGCGCGCCGGCTGGTAGCCGCGGCACCAGACGACGATGCCGCAGGTGAGCGCCAGCAGCATCCAGATGGTGATGGCGATGGTGGCCAGCGCGTGCGCGTATTGCAGGGCAAGGAAGCAGCTGGGCAGTAACAGCAGGGGCAGCACCAGGTTGATTTTGCTGATGTGGTAGAGCAGGGGAGAATGGTCGCGTAGGTGCAAAAAATGCATGTAGAACAAGGTGCTGAAGACGGGCAGCAGGAAGAACGGCACGTAATGGAGGGCCAGCATGTGCCAGTCGAACAGGTCGGCAAAGACGTGGAAGGTCATGGCCCAGGCCAGGCCATACGTCAGCACGTACAGCGCGTAATAGGCCGAAGCTTTTTCCAGGGTGATGGAAAAAATGAAGAAATTGAACAGCCCCAGCGCCAGAAGGGCGCCGATCGAGGCCACCATCAGGAAATTTTCCTTGCCCACCAGCTTGCGGTAATCGTGCTGCGTCTTGATGCCAAACATGGGTGCACGCGCGTAATACGGGCTGGAAAAGCGGATCAGGATGGCATACGTGGCGCCCGGCTCCAGCTGCACGTTCCTGCCGTAGTGCAGTAGATACTCGTGCGCTCGCTGGTAGCCCGTCAGCAGGGTGTGCGGCGCGCTGTGCGGGCCGGGGCCATATACGTGGATGTCGACCAGGTCGATCAGGGTATCGTTCGGGTCGATGACCCAGGCTCTCTCGCCGCTATCGTTGCGCACCTGTGCATACAGCCAGTAGGCGCCGCCGAACAGGTCGACCTCGGCAGCTGGCTGCTGGCGCGCCAGCCAGGCGGGCAGGGCGGCGGCATCGGCGGGCGCGGCGTCATTGCTGGCGAGAAATAGCTGCCCGCCGCTGCCCAGGGTGTGGATGCCTTGCTTGCTCAGCGGCAGCGGCTGGGTTTGCGCCTGGGCCTGCACCTGGGCCTGTATTTGGGCCTGTGCTGTACACGCCAGGCCCAGCAAGCCGAACAGGAACAGCCACCGGCATAGCCAGGCGCTGGCGCGAAAGCGGGGAACGCTGTAGCTGGGCGGGGGCGGGTGGGCTGGCATCGATGGGAGAGTGATGGTCGCGGGAGGGTGGCGGCAACTGGGCTTTGGAGTAGCCATTTTAATCGACTCTTGGTGGCGCACGTGCAATTTCATGTCATGCAGGCATGTTCAGGATGGCTCTGGCGGCGCGCTCCGGTATCATGGCGCCTTTTGCCTGCGAGTCGTTCATGCTCAGTCCCGACCAGTTCCTGGCCTTCCTGGCCACCGCTGTGCTCATCACCGCCAGTCCCGGCCCCGATAACCTGATGGTGCTGGGCGTGGGCATGTCGCGCGGGCGGCGCCAGGGCATGGCATTTGGCCTCGGCTGTGCCTTGGGTTGCCTCACGCACACTTTGCTGGCGACCATCGGCGTATCAGCCCTGCTGGCGGCCTCGCCCACGGCGTTCACCCTGCTGAAAGTGGCTGGCGGCCTGTACCTGGTGTGGCTGGGGATCGGCGCCTTGCGCAGCCGTGGCGGCGCGCAGGTCGCTGGCGCGGCAGCTCTGGCCGACGAATCGCTGTTGCGATTGTTTGCCAAGGGCTTGTTCGCCAACAGTATCAATCCGAAAGTCGTGCTGTTCTTCCTCTCGTTCCTGCCGCAATTCGTGGTGGCGGGGCAGGGCAACGCCAGCTGGCAGACGGCGCAGCTGGGTCTGGTGTTTACGGCGCAGGCTTGCGTGCTGTTCGGCTTGCTTGGCTATTTCTCGGGCGCCGTCGGCAAATGGCTCCACCGCCACCCGCGCGCGGGCCTGTGGCTGGACCGCGTGGCCGGCACCATCTTCATCGGCCTGGGTTTGCGCCTGATCCTGGCGCGCTAGAATCGGTGCCACCGTCGAGCGTGGCGGTGATGCGAAACGCCAGTTCCATCTGATCCTGCACGGCCATGGCGCCGCCCAGGATGGCGAACGGGACGATGCCGAAATCGCTCTGTTTCAATAGCAGGCTGCCGCTGGCCTGCAGGCGGCGCCCGTCGGGTGCCTGCTTGATCTGCACCGGCACTTTCACGGCGCGCGTCACGCCATGCAGCGTGATGTCGGCGTCGAGCAGCTCGCTGGCGCCGCCAACGCGCGCTTCGGCGCCGCTACGCCGGGCGTCGATACGCACCCACGGATAGCGTTGCGCGTCGAGCACGCGCACCAGCATGTTGTGGCGCGTGCCAGCGATGGCGTCGGCCGACGGCGTGCTCGTCAATCCTGCTGCCTGGCGCAAGCTTTCCTCATCCACACTCATCTCGTCGAGCCGGAACTGGAAGGCGGCGCGTCCCGGCGCGGGCGCCACCACGCCTTGCAAGGTGCGGCTGGCGATCACGTGGTCATGCCCCAGGCGCGCCAGCGCACCGCCGCGGCGCACGGTGATAGTCAGCAAGGATTCCTGCGGGGCGATGTGCAAGAGCTGCACGCCGGGCTGCTGCCACAGTGGCGCCTGCGTCGGCGGGGCCGGCGTCATGGCGGCGGGCGGCGGGGCGAACGGCGTACAGGCGGCAAGCAAGGTACAGGCACAAATACAGGCGCAGGCCAGCAGCGCGCGGCAGTGGGCATTCGGCATCGATGAGGACTCCTGGCGAGGCATGGGCAAAGGTTGGTGTGGCGCAAGGCGCAATGGGGCGATAGTAAGCGATCCGGCGTGCAAGGGGCCAGGCCTATTCGTGTATCGGCGGCGTTTTGTGTCTGCGCGGCAAAACCAGTGAGCGATGCGATGCACGACGTTTAACAGGGCGGCCGACGGTTTGGAATAAAAATTGGTAGTGCCAATGGCTTTGTTGCACAAATAAACTGAGCGCGTAAAACCCGGTCACCTCGATGGCCCGGATTTCCAGCGTGGCGGCGTCTATGCCTAAGTGTACCTTGCGCCATTGACGGCGAGAGTCGGCGCCATGCTTTTTAGTCTTCTTCAGTCAAGGAGGGCGGCACACCTTAGCGCTACGTCATGCGGCGGTCATATGCCGCTGCTATGATGCTCTTGTTGGCACACAGCATGCGTTGCGCATATCACTACGCTCCGGGAGCGATAGGATGCAGGCATGACTCAACAGCTTAGCCGGTGAGCTCAAGCATCGGCACCAGACAGGCTGGCGCAGGAAATATTGCTGCGATGGCAAGGCGGGTAGGGAAAAGCGGGGAAGTGGACGCAATTTAATGAAGTCCTAAGCCTGGTTGAGGCAAGGACTGGCATAGTGGATACATGGCGCACGGAAACCCCGGGCCCACGGTTGCCGGACACCTCAATGACCGGCACGATTTCCGCTTGATTTGTAGATCCTTGTTTTTCCCTGTTTATCCCTGCGCTCTGAAACAGCGTTTCAACCGGCTGCCGCGACTAGCGAAGCCGGTTTTTTTTTGCCTGTTTGTTTTGTCAATTCCCGGCGCCGCGGCGCCGGGAAAGCAACTTAGCCCACCTGCCTGGCCAGCCACGCATCGACGGCTGGCAAGCGCTCGGCGCGCAGCTTGATGCGGTACTTGATGCCGGCCACGGAACTGTCGGCGTCGCCGCGCGCGCCCGCTGGCAGGTTCGCTTGCGCATACGCTGCCAGCTTGGCGATCATTTCCGGCTGTGCCGAAGCGGCGGCCAGGCGCGGGAAATAGCGGCTGCGCGAACTGGCGTCGACGCGCGCATTGACTTGCTCCAGGTGCGCCAGTGCAAAGTCGAAGGCCAGGTCCGGGTGAGCATGTGCAACCTTGCTGATCATGGCCGGGCTGTTGGTCACGCCCGGTTCATCCGTCAGCGCCAGCGCCAGCGCGCGCTGCGCCAGGACAGTATCCTTGCTGTTGGCAAGCAGGTCGTACAAATGGTTCCTGATCAGCGGTGTTTTTTCCTGCTGCGCGCGGGCGTGCAACTGTTCCCAGGCGGCGCTGTCGGCATGCTGCGCCACCACGCCTTCGATGGTGCGGCGCAGTGGCGCGGGCATGGCGGCCGGATCTTGCTCGCTGGCCGCGTAGCGGCGGCGCGCCTCGGCCAGCACGCCAGGCTCGCCCATGTCGCCCAGGGTGGCGATCAGGCGGGCGCGCAGGGTCGCCACGCCGGACGCTTCGCCGGCGCGCGCTTCCCAGCCCGTCTGCGCCATCATCGGCGCCAGGCGCGCCATGGCAAAGCGGCCAAATGCCTGCTGGCGCAGCGGGTCGCCCACATATTGTTCATACAAGCCATTCAGGGATGCGGCCACCTTGCCCAGCACCTGCGGGTCGGCCGACAGCGGCGTGGCCTTTGCCAGTTCGAGGAAGTCGGACGGGTCTTGCAAGCCCGCCAGGCCCAGCGACTGGCTGTCCGCCAGCAGCCCCAGTTGATCGATGGGCGCCAGGCGCGCAAAGCTGCCCGCCAGCGCGCGCGTGCTGGACGGCGCGTACAGGGTGCGGTAGTAGCCGCTCTGGCCTGCGTTTACCAGCAGGGCGCCGCAACCGGGCACGCTCAGTGTCGCCTTGCCATCCTTGACCAGCACGCGTGCTTCTTTTGCGTTGCCGACCGTCGAGGCGATCACCGGCACGCGCCATGACAGCGGTTTTTTATCCAGTTGATCCTTGCTGAACTCCGTCTGCGTCAGGGTGACGCGCGTGCTGCCATTGCTGCACACGGCTTCGCCTACGGTGATCATCGGCACGCCCGGCTGCAAGGTGAAATCATGGGCGATGGCGCTGACCGGCTTACCGGCCGCCGCATCGACTTCGCGCCACAGGTCGCTCGATACCGTATTGCCATACGCGTGCTTGCGCATGTAGCTGCGCACGGCCGTGCGCCAGGTATCGGCGCCCACGTACGTTTCGAGCATGCTGATCACCGCCTTGCCCTTCTGGTAAGTGATGCCGTCGAAGGCCTGGCTGGCCTGTTCCACGGTGGCGATGTGCTGGATCACCGGGTGGGTGGTGCGCAGCGCGTCCTGGCTCATGGCCGCTTCGCGCCCGGCCACGTTTGACAGGGCCGTGTTCCACTCGGGATGCAGGCGCTGCGTGGTGCGGCCTTCCATCCACGAGGCGAAACCTTCGTTGAGCCACAGGTCGTTCCACCAGCGCATGGTGACCAGGTCGCCGAACCACTGGTGCGCCATTTCATGCGACAGGGTGGTGTAGATGTTTTCCTTGTCCGACTGGGTCGAGATGGCCGGGTCGAGCAGCAGGCCGTATTCGAACGTGAACACGGCGCCCCAGTTTTCCATCGCGCCGAAGAACTGGCTGCGGCCCGGCGCGGCGATGTTGTCGAGTTTCGGCAGCGGATAGCGCACGCCGAAATAGTCATTGTATTCGCGCAGCAGGGCGTTTGACTCGTCGAGCGCGAAGCGGCTTTGCGCCAGCGCGCCCCTCTTGGTGATGACGCCTATCTCCGTGCCGTCGGCGATCGCCGTGGCGCGCTCGAAGTCGCCCAGGCCGAAGAACAGCAGATACGTCGACATGCGCGGCGTGGTGGCAAACGTCACGCGCTTCGTGCCATTGCCCAGCTCTTCGCTGCCGGTGATCGGCATGTTGCCGACGGCCATCTGGCTGCTCGGCACCGTCACGTCCAGCGCGAAAGTGGCCTTGTAGTCCGGTTCATCCCACGACGGCAGCACGCTGCGCGCGTCCGAGTTTTCGAATTGCGTGTACAGCGCCCGCTGGCGCCCTTGCGGCGTATCGTAGTCGAGCGAGAACAATCCTGTTGCCTGCGTGCCGATCTTGCCGCTGTAGTCGAGCCGCAGCTGGTATTGGCCCTTGGCCAGCGGCCGGGCAAAATGCACGGTGGCCGTCTGCCTGGCCGCATCGACGTCGATCTTTTGCGCCACCTGCTTGCTGCCGCCCGCGCCTTCGATGGCGGCTGCGGCAAACGCCAATTGCAGCGCATTGAAGGTGATGCTGGACGTCGGCGCGTCGACGGCTACCTTGATGACGGCCTTGCCGGTGAAGGTCGACGCGGCGGCGTCCGGCGTGATCGACAGCGCATAGTGCAACGGCGTGACGCCGCGCGGCAGCTGCGTGGTGGTGCCGATGGCGTGGCTGGCCGAGGCGTATTTGGCGCTGGCGGGAGCGGCGTGGGCCGCATGGGCCACGCCAACGGCGGTGATGGCGGTCAGTGCCAGGACGGCGGCGCCCAGTTGGCTGCGGCGCAGGCGGGGAGTCGGTGTGGGATGCATGGTATGCCCTTGGTTCATGGGTAAAACGCCCGCTGGCCGGGTAGGCTGCGGGCGTGGATGACGGTAGCGGGACTTCGCTGGAACTGTTGGCCAGCGTTCCCGTACAGCAATCTAAGGCGAAACGGGGGCAAAGTCAACGCGCCAGGGGCGCCGCTGCCACGCCGTGCGCTGGTATGATGATTGCCAGCTTACTTGCCGGGAGAACGCATGATCGCCTCGATGATCGACTTGTATACCGCCGCCACGCCGAATGGCCACAAGGTTTCCATCGCGCTGGAAGAACTGGCGCTGCCTTACACCTTGCACGCGCTGGAACTGTCGCAACAGCAGCAGAAGGCGCCGTGGTTTTTAGCCATCAACCCGAATGGCCGCATCCCCGCCATCGTCGACCGCGCAAATGATGATTTCGCCGTCTTCGAGTCGGGCGCCATCCTCGTCTACCTGGCCGAAAAGACAGGCCAGTTGCTGCCGCAGGATGCCAAGGGGCGCTCGCGCGTGATGCAGTGGCTGATGTTCCAGATGGGCGGCGTGGGTCCCATGATGGGCCAGGCGAACGTGTTTTACCGCTACTTCCCGGAAAAAATCCAGCCCGCCATCGACCGCTACCAGGGCGAGAGCCGGCGCCTGCTGCGCGTGCTCGACACCCATCTGGCGCAGCACGAATACCTGGCCGGTGACTATTCCATCGCCGACATCGCCAACTGGGCCTGGGTACGCACCTATAAATGGTCGGGCGTGGCGATCGGCGACATGCCGCATCTGCAGCGCTG
Organism: Janthinobacterium woesei; assembly: GCF_051380875.1. NCBI lineage: Bacteria > Pseudomonadati > Pseudomonadota > Betaproteobacteria > Burkholderiales > Oxalobacteraceae > Janthinobacterium > Janthinobacterium woesei. The sequence goes on along the minus strand of NZ_JBNYXW010000010.1, from coordinate 54,849 downwards.
GCTTGCCGCCATCTACGCGCGCCCGGCTGCGCAGCGCGGTATTCTGCTGCCGCCATCGCCCATCGACAGCGATGCCGATGACGATGCAACACAGGCGTTTTCCGCGCGCGCCCGCAGCATCGTCGAGACGGGCCAGTCACCATCCTGATTTTTTGCCATCCTGATTTTCAACCACCAAAACAAAACGAGACAACACATGAAACTGTATATCAGCCCCCGCACGCCGAATCCACGCCGCGTCACCATGTTCATCGCCGAAAAGGGCATCACGGGCATCGATGAAGTGGCGCTCGACCTGATGGCGGGCCAGCACCGCGATCCGGCCTTTCTGGAAAAGAACCCCATGGGCCGCGTGCCGGCTTTGGCGTTGCCGGACGGGCGCGTGCTGGCCGAGACGCGCGCCATCTGCACCTACCTGGAAGGCTTGCAGCCGCAACCGAACCTGATGGGCGAGGGTTTCGAGGAACGCGCTTTTATTGAAATGGCCGACCGTAGGGTGGAGCTGCATCTGTTCATGGGCATCGCCAACTGCATCCGCCACAGCCATCCGGCCCTGGTGGCGCTGGAAAACCCGCAGTTTCCCGATTTCGGCGCGGCGCAGGGCGTCAAGATGCGCGAGACGGCGCAGTGGCTGGACCAGCTGCTAGCCAGGCAGCCGTATATCGCCGGTGAACGCTTCACGATTGCCGACATCACGGCCTTTTGCGCGCTGGAATTTGCGCGCGGCTTGATGAAGTACAAACCAGGCGCGGAAGGATTGGCGAATCTGCAGGCATACCGCGACCGCATCGCCGAGCGCCCCAGCGCGCAGGCAAAGTAAGCGGCACCAGTAAAAACGCCTGCGCCGGAAGCTCCGGCGCAGGCGTTCCTGGGTGCAGCGGGCCAGCCAGGCCCTTACTTCAGCTGCTCTTGCAGGAAAGTGTAGGTCAGCGCCCACATCAGCGCCTGCTGGTCGTTATTCGCGGCGCCCGCATGGCCGCCTTCCGTGTTTTCCCAGTACAGCACGTCGTGGCCCTGTTCCTCCATTTTCGCCACCATCTTGCGCGCATGTCCAGGGTGGACTCTGTCGTCGCGTGTCGACGTGGTAAACAGCACGCGTGGATATTTCTTATCCTTGAAGACGTTCTGGTACGGCGAATACTTGCTGATGTAGGCCCATTGTTCCGGCACATCCGGGTCGCCATATTCGCCCATCCAAGAAGCGCCCGCCAGCAACTGGTTGTAGCGGCGCATGTCGAGCAGCGGCACCTGGCTGACGACGGCGTTGAACAGGTCGGGACGCTGAACCAGCACGGCGCCCGTCAGCAGGCCGCCATTGCTGCCGCCCATGATGCCCAGGTGGCGCGGGCTGGTCACTTTGCGGGCGATCAAATCCTGCGCCACCGAGATGAAGTCGTCATACGCGCGCTGGCGGTTTTCCTTCAGCGCCGCCTGGTGCCAGCGGGGACCGAATTCGCCGCCGCCACGAATATTGGCCAGCACATACACGCCGCCCTTTTCCAGCCAGGCGACACCGGTGATGCCGCTGTAGCTCGGTTTGAGCGATACTTCAAAGCCGCCATAGCCGTACAGCACGGTGGGGTTGCTGCCGTCGAACGTCGTCTTCTTGTTCATGATGGCGAAATACGGCACCTTCGTGCCATCCTTCGACGTCGATTCGAACTGTTCCACCTTGTACGGCCTGGCGTCGAAGAAGGCGGGCAGCGACTTGATTTTTGTCCGCTTGTCGCTTTGCGCCGTGCCCAGATACAGGGTGGTGGGGTTGAGGAAGTCGGTGACGGTGAGGAAGTATTGATCCGAATCGACGGGATCGAGCGCGCTGACGGCCAGCGTGCCCAGTTTCGGCGCATCGACAACGCGGCGCAGCCACTTGCCATTCACATGGCGCAATTGCGTCAGGCGGTTCTTGACCTTGTCCAGGGTCGTCACGAGAATGGCCGATTTGGTCGGCGTGACGTTGTCCAGCGAGGACGTGGCGGTGGGCGCGTACAGCACTTCCAGGTCTTGCTTGCCCTGCATGAAGGCGGTGAAGTCGGTGGCCAGCAGGGCGCCTTGCGGGTAGGTCTTGCCGTTGACTTTCCAGTCCGAACGCAGGGTGATGATCAACTGGTCGCGCACGGTAAAGGCCGTGGCGTCGTCCGGTTTCGGCACTTTCTTCAAATTGGCGCCGTCGCGCAGGAACATTTCGCCGCTATAGAAATCGATTTGCCGCTCGATGAACTGGTGTTCGTGGCCGGGCGTGAAGTCCTTGTAGGCGCTGGCGCTCAAGTCGTCGGGCCTGGCTTCGTACACGGTTTGCGCCTGCACCAAAGGCGTGCCGCGCCGCCACTCTTTGATGATGCGCGGATAGCCGGAGCTGGTCATCGAACCGGGGCCGAAATCGGTGGAAACGAACAGGGTGTCCTGATCGATCCAGCTGGCGCTGCCCTTCGCTTCGGGCAGGCTGAAGCCGCCATTGACAAAGGCCCGCTTGGCCACGTCGTATTCGCGCACCACCTTGGCGTCGCCGCCGCCGCGCGACAGGGAAATGAGACAACGTTCGCCTCTTGGATACAGGCAGGTGGCGCCGCCCCAGACCCAGTTTTCATTTTCGCCGGCAGCCAGCTGATCGAGATCGATCACGGTTTCCCAGCTTGGCTCGGCCAGCTGGTACTGCGCCAGCGTGGTGCGGCGCCAGATGCCGCGCACATGCTGGGCGTCGCGCCAGAAATTATAGTAGTACCCGCCTTCCTTGCTGACGTAGGCGATGCGGTCCTTGGAATTGAGGGTGGTTTTCAAGCGCGCTTGCAGGGCTGGAAAGCCGGGCTGGCTTTCCAGTTCCTTGACGGTGACGGCATTGTGCTGGTGCACCCACTCCATCGGTTTTTCACCAGCCACGTCTTCCAGCCATTGCAGGGGATCGGTTGGGGGATTGGTGGCGGAGGCCGCATCGGGCGCTTGCGCATGAGCGACGCCCGCTGCTGCCAGGCCAAGCAGCATGCTGTCGGCGAATTTGCGATAAAAAGACATGGACGGGTTCCTTGGCGATGATCGGTTGCGCTGTTTGCTGTCTAAACGGCGCAGCCATATTGCCATGGATTGTCTTAAAGAACCAGGGTGCCGGGTTACCCTGAGAGTCCGACCCCAGTTTTGCACCTGGGATAAGCATACTGTCACACGCCCCAACCCCGACTATTCCTGCAACCTCGCCACCACCTTGATCTCGAACTGAAACCCATACAGCCAGGTGACGCCGACGGCCGTCACAGTAGGGTAGGGCCCCTCGCCCCAATACTCGGCCTGCACCAGGTCCCAGATGCGCTGGAAGTGTGACTGCGGGTCGAGCATAAAGATGGTGACGTCCTGCACGTCATCAAACGAGCAGTTGGCGGCTGCAAGGATGGCGTTCAGGTTTTCAAAAGCGCGTCGGACCTGCGCTTCGAGTTCGGGTTCCGGTGAGCCGTCCTCACGGCTGCCGACCTGGCCAGACACGAACAGCAGGCCATTGGCGCGTACGGCCGGCGAATAACGGTTTTGTTCATACAGCGCCTGGCGCCCTGGGGGAAATACGACGTCACGTGTGGTCATTGCTTTGCTCCTGTGATCAGTCAGCCGGCTGGCTGCATGGACAGAACTTTACGCGCCGGCGGCTGGCAGATAAACATGCAGGCGTGCGCTAGACTGTTTGTATAATCCAAACAATCAATGGACGAGGATGCGGGAATGGACAGGTTTGACGCAATGAAGGCTTTCGTGCGCGTAGTTGAGACGGGCAGCTTTACCAAGGCGGCCCAGACGCTGCACATGAGCCGTACGACCGTGACGCAGCTGGTGCAGCAGCTCGAAGCCCGTTTGCGCCTGAAGCTGCTGAACCGCACCACGCGCAAGGTTAACGTGACGGCCGACGGCGCCGTATATTACGAGCGTATCGTGCATGTTCTGGCAGCCCTTGAAGAGGTGGAGACCAGTCTGCCGAACGCCTCGGCGCTGCCGCGCGGACAATTGCGGTTGGATGTGCCCAGTCCGCTTGCCACCATGCTGCTGGTGCCAGCGCTGCCGCAGTTTCATGCGCTGTACCCGGACATCCAGCTCGACATGGGCGCCAGTGACCGCATGGTTGATGTGATCGGTGAAAATGTCGATTGCGTGATTCGCGGCGGCGCCATCACAGACCAGTCACTGATGGCACGCAAGATCGGTGACTTGCAGCTGGCCGTGTATGCGGCGCCCGCTTACCTGGCCCGCGCCGGCACGCCTCTGCACCCCAATGAGCTGGAACACTCGCAGCATCGCATCGTCCGGTTTCGCTGGGGGCGCAGCGGCAACGGTTTTCCGTATGTGATGCAACGGGGCGGTGACATCGTCAAGATCGAGGGCCAGTACGTGTTGTCCATCGATGACGGAAACGCTTATTTGGCGGCGGGGCTGGCAGGATTGGGTGTGCTGTGGCTGCCGGACTATATGGCGAGCAGGCATGTGGTGGCAGGGGAACTTGTGCCGTTGTTTGAAACGTGGTCGATTGAACCGATGCCGCTGTATCTGGCATACCCACCCAACCGCCATGTCAGCAAGAAGCTGCGCGTGTTTATCGATTGGGTGGTGGAACTGATGGACCGGCATGCGCCGGTCGGCGCAATTAATTACCCAGGATAATCTGCGCAATCAAGCCGGTGGTCACGGCCATCAGCACGTAGTCGCCATCGACCTGTACCCACTGGTGGCCGCGGGGCGGGGCGCTGAGGTGGCGACCGCGCCAGTCACTGACGTAATGCTGCTTGTTGCGGTATTCGAAGGGTAGGCGATTGCCCTTGTGCAGGTCATGGCGTGGGCCGGCGCCGCGGTTGCTGGCATGGTTGGCGCCGTTGTTTGGGTGCGCATTCGGTCGCGCATGGTCGTCACGGCGGTCATCATTCCTGTCGCCACGCTGGTCATGCTGCTGCGAGGTACGGTCATTACGGTCGTCATGACGATCCTGGGCAAAGGCCGAGGCGCTGCAAGCCATGAAGGCTACAAGCAGGGAGGAAACGATAATTTTCTTGTTTTTGTTCATGAGGATTCCTTTTTAAGCATGGGCCGAACGAGTGCGCCGGCCAATGATTCAAGTAGAACACGCTTTGTCTTTCTTTTCAGTCTGCTAGCGCACGCAGTGGTGTAATCAGTAAAGAAGGGCGCCAGCACGATGGCTTCACCCGTGGAGCGTACGATAGTATTTTAATAAGTTTTTCCACGTTTCAGTTCCATCAATGCACCAACAAGTGGCGATGCTGCACCGCGATACACCATGAACGGGCGCAAATGGCGTGCATTCCGGGCGCGATCCCCATGAAAGACCTGGCACGGCGCTTGCTAAACAGAAGGTACGGATCAACGGCGATCCCCTGAATAGACAACGGTCCAACGACGGACCACATGGACAACGGCGTCCGCCCAGGCTGATATTTGTATCGGTGGGGGCGGGCGCCGTTTTGTTTGCATCTTTGTTATTAACGGGATACTTCGGGAACCATCATGGCTAGCCAAAAAGCAAGCAGCATCGCGCTCTTCTCCTTCGCCACGCCGCCTATGCGCGCATTCCACCTGACGTGGATGGCATTTTTCGTGTGTTTCTTTGCCTGGTTCGCCTGCGCACCGTTGATGCCGGTCATCAAGGGCGAGTTTGGCCTTTCCTTGGCGCAAGTGGCCAACATCAATATCGCGGCCGTCGCCATCACCATCCTCGTGCGCCTGCTCGTGGGCCCCTTGTGCGACCGCTACGGCCCGCGCAAGACCTACACCGGCTTGCTGTTGCTGGGCGCCATTCCCGTGCTGGGCGTGGCCGCCTCGCAAAGCTACGAAAGCTTCTTGTTCTTCCGCCTGGGCATCGGCGCCGTCGGCGCCAGCTTTGTCATTACGCAATACCACACCTCGGTGATGTTCGCGCCGCGCGTCGTCGGCACGGCGAATGCGGCCGCCGCCGGCTGGGGCAATGCGGGTGGCGGCGCGGCGCAGGCGCTGATGCCGCTGCTGCTGGGCGCCATGCTGATGCTGGGCGTGTCCGAGTCGATGGGCTGGCGCGTCGCGCTGCTGGTGCCGGGCGTGTTGATGCTGGTCATGGCCGCCTTGTACTGGCGCTATACGCAGGATTGCCCGGAAGGCAATTACTCGGACTTGCGCGCCGCCGGCACGGCCATCGAAGGTGGAAAGGCCGGACATGCTCCGGCCGGCGGCTGGGACAGCTTCAAGGCCGCCAGCGGCAATTACCGCGTCTGGCTGCTGTTCGTCACTTACGGCGCCTGCTTCGGCATTGAAATCTTCATCCATAACATCGCCGCCGTGTACTACGTCGATCATTTTGGCCTGTCGCTCAAGTCCGCCGGCCTGGCCGCCGGCAGCTTCGGCTTGCTGGCCCTGTTTGCCCGCGCCCTGGGCGGCTGGCTGTCCGACAAGCTGGCCCTGCGCGGCAATTTGAACAGCCGCGTCACTCTGCTGTTCATGCTGATGATCGGCGAAGGCGTGGGCCTGCTGTGGTTTGCCAAAGTCGACAGCGTCACGTACGCCGTCATCGCCATGCTGGTCTTTGGCCTGTTCACCCACATGGCTTGCGGCGCCACCTATGCGCTGGTGCCCTTCATCGACAGCAAGGCTCTGGGCGGCGTGGCCGGCATCATCGGTGCGGGCGGCAACGTGGGCGCCGTGGCGGCCGGTTTCCTGATGAAGGGCACGGGCGACATCCGCCAGACCCTGATCATCTTGAGCGCGCTGGTGGTGATCTCGGCCCTGTGCGCCATCGCCGTGCGTTTTACCGGTGTCGCGGCCGAACCGAACATGGCTGCGGCCTGAGGAGAGCAAGCATGAACCACCCCCTGAAAATCGTCGTCCTCGGCCATGGCATGGTCGGGCATAAATTCCTCGAACGGCTGGCGCTGGAGAACAATACGCGCTTGTCGGTCACTGTGCTGTGCGAAGAGCCGCGCCCCGCCTATGACCGCGTGCACCTATCCGAATTTTTCAGCGGCAAATCGGCGGACGACCTGTCGCTGGTGGCGCCCGGCTTCTTCGACAAGGACAATCTCGTCTTGAAACTCAATGCGCGCGCCGTCAGCATCGACCGCGTGGCAAAAACCGTCACCGCCAGCACGGGCGAAGTCTTGAGCTACGACAAACTGGTGTTCGCCACCGGTTCCACGCCGTTCGTGCCGCCGTTGCCGGGCAAGGAGCGCGATGGCTGCTTCGTCTACCGCACCATCGAAGACCTGGAAGCCATGCTGGCCTGGGGCGGCAAGTCCAAAACGGGCGTGGTCATCGGCGGCGGCTTGCTGGGCCTCGAATGCGCGAAGGCCTTGCGCGACTTGAAACTGGAGACGCACGTGGTGGAATTCGCGCCGCGCCTGATGGCTGTGCAGGTCGACGAGGGCGGCGCGCGCGTCCTGCGCCGCAAGATCGAAGAACTGGGCGTGACCGTGCACACGCAAAAGAACACCGTGGCCATCCTTGATGGCGAGGCGGCCACGCACCGCATGCAGTTTGCCGACGGCAGCCACCTGGAAGCGGACATGATCGTCTTCTCGGCCGGCATCCGCCCGCGCGACGAGCTGGCGCGCGCCTGCGGCCTGGAAGTGGGGCCGCGCGGCGGCATCGCCATCGACGATAGCTGCGTCACGTCCGACCCAGATATCTACGCCATCGGCGAATGCGCGCTGTGGGGTGGCCTGGTCTTCGGCCTGGTAGCACCCGGCTATGAAATGGCGCGCATCGCCGCGCGCCATGTGCTGCAGGAAGAGGGCGAGGCCAGCTTCAAGGGCGCCGACATGAGCACCAAGCTCAAACTGATGGGCGTGGATGTGGCCAGCCTGGGCGACCCGCACGGCAATGCGCCGGGCAGCCGCTCCTACCAGTTCATGGACGAGCGCAAGCAAATCTACAAGAAGATCGTCGTCTCCGATTGCGGCAAATATTTGCTGGGCGGCGTGATGGTGGGCGACGCCAGCGAATACGGCACGCTCTTGCAGATGATGCTGAACAAGATCGAGCTGCCGGAATTCCCGGAATTTTTGATCCTGCCGCAGGCCGACGGCCAGCAAAAGGTTGGCCTGGGCGTGGACGCCTTGCCCGACGCGGCGCAGATCTGCTCGTGCAACGACGTCTCGAAAGGCGCGCTGTGCGCCGCCGTGGCCGAGGGTGCGACGACGATAGGCGCCCTGAAAAGCTGCACGAAAGCGGGCACGGCCTGCGGCGGCTGCGTGCCGTTGGTGACGCAGATCATGAAGGCGGAGATGCTGAAGCAAGGCTTGGCCGTCAACAACCACGTGTGCGAACATTTTGCGTATTCGCGCCAGGAACTGCACCATTTGGTACGCGTGGGCAAGATCCGCAGCTTCGGCGCGCTGCTGTCCACGCATGGCAAGGGTCTCGGCTGCGACGTGTGCAAACCCGTGGCGGCCAATATCCTGGCCTCGTGCTGGAACGATTTCGTGTTATCGCCCGTGCACGCCAGCCTGCAGGACAGCAACGACTACTTTCTGGGTAATATCCAGAAGGATGGCACCTATTCCGTGGTGCCGCGCATGCCGGGCGGCGAAGTGACGGCCGATGGCTTGATCGCCGTGGGCATGGTGGCGAAAAAGTACGGCTTATATACCAAGATCACGGGCGGCCAGCGGGTCGACCTGTTTGGCGCGCGCGTCGACCAGTTGCCAGCCATCTGGGAAGAACTGATCGCCGCCGGCTTCGAATCGGGCCACGCTTACGGCAAATCCTTGCGCACGGTCAAATCGTGCGTCGGTTCCACCTGGTGCCGCTACGGCGTGGCCGACAGCGTGGGCTTTGCGATCCAGCTGGAAAACCGCTACAAAGGCTTGCGCACGCCGCACAAGATCAAGTTCGGCGTCTCCGGCTGCACGCGCGAATGCGCCGAGGCGCAGGGCAAGGACATCGGTCTGATCGCCACGGAAAAGGGCTGGAACCTGTACGTGTGCGGCAATGGCGGCATGAAGCCGCGCCATGCGGAATTGCTGGCGTCCGACCTCGATGAAGCCACCCTGGTGCGCTATGTCGACCGCTTTTTGATGTTTTACGTGCGCACGGCCGACCGTTTGCAACGCACCAGCGTGTGGCGCGACAACCTCGAAGGGGGCCTCGATTACCTGAAGCGCGTCGTCATCAACGACAGCCTGGGCGTGGCCCACGAACTGGAGGCGGACATGCAGCATGTGGTCGACACCTATGCCTGCGAGTGGAAGGAAGCCGTTTCCAACCCCGCCGTGCGCCAGCGCTTCCGCCATTTCGTCAACAGCGATAAAAACGATGAAAACGTGGTGTTTGTCGAAGAAAGGGGCCAGATCCGCCCCGCCACGGCAGGCGAGCGCCGCGCCGCCACCGTGATTCCCATCCTTGCCGTGGAGGCCTGAGTCATGAACGCCATGAATGAACTGTCTGTACCTCCTTCATCCGACTGGCTGGCCATCTGTCGACTCGACGACATCGTGCCCGATACGGGCGTCTGCGCGCTATTGAAAGGGCGCCACGTGGCAGTCTTCCGCGTCGGCGGCGTTGATACCGATACCGATACCGATACTGATACTGCAACGCGCGTCTTTGCCATCGATAACGTCGACCCGAACGCGGGCGCCTCGGTGCTGTCGCGGGGCCTGGTGGGCAGCATCGGCGAGCGCATCGTCGTCGCCTCGCCCCTGTACAAACAGCATTTCGACCTGCGCAGCGGCGAGTGCCTGGAAATGCCCGAGCATGCGGTGGACACCTGGCCCGCGCGCGTGTTTGACGGCCTGGTGTGGGTGGCGATATGAACCTGCCCCGGCGCCCCTCGCTGGTGGTGGTCGGCAATGGCATGGCTGGCATGCGCACGGTCGAGGAATTGCTGAAACTGGCCCCGGACCTGTACGACATCACCGTGTTTGGCGCCGAGCCGCACGGCAATTACAACCGCATTTTGCTGTCCCCGGTGCTGGCCGGCGAAAAGACGGTGGACGATATCATGCTGCATACGCGCGACTGGTATGCGCAAAACGGCATCGCCCTGCATGCGGGCGACCCGGTGCTGCGTATCGACCGCCAGGCGCGCACGGTGCAATCGCAGTCCGGTATCACGCTAGCGTACGACCGGCTGCTGCTAGCGACCGGTTCCACGCCCTTCATCGTGCCCGTGCCGGGGCATGAACTGCCGGGCGTGATCGGCTTTCGCGATATCAGCGACGTCGATACCATGCTGCAGGCGGCGCGCCAGCACCGCCATGCGGTGATCATCGGCGGCGGCTTGCTGGGGCTGGAAGCGGCCAACGGCTTGCAGCGCCAAGGCATGGACGTCACTGTCGTGCATGCCAGCGGCAGCCTGATGAACCAGCAGCTCGACCAGCCCGCATCGATGCTGTTGAAAACGGCGCTGGAAGCGCGCGGCCTGCGTTTCCTGATGCAGGCGCAGACCGCCGAAATCACCGGCAGCGCGCGCGTCGAAGGCGTGCGCTTTCTTGATGGCAGTTCCATTCCCGCCGACCTGGTGGTGATGACGGCCGGCGTGCGGCCCAATATCGCGCTGGCGAAGGAGGCAGGCCTGCACTGCGAGCGCGCCATCGTCGTCGACGATTGCCTGCAAAGCTATGATCCACGCGTCTACGCGGTGGGCGAGTGCGTGCAGCACCGGCGCGCCACGTTTGGCCTGGTGGCGCCCATCTGGGAACAGGCGCGCGTGTGCGGGGCGCATTTGGCGGGCGCGGGACACCGGCGCTATGTGCAGCAAGCCAGCGCGACGAAATTGAAGGTGACGGGCATCGACCTGTATTCGGCCGGCGATATCCTCGGCGGCGAGGGCAGTGAAGACCTGGTGCTGCGCGATCCGCGCCGTGGTGTCTACAAGCGCCTGGTGGTACAGGGCAGCCGCCTGGTGGGCGCCGTGCTGTATGGCGAGGTGCAGGACGGCCCCTGGTATTTTGACTTGATCCAGCAGCGCCGCGACATCAGCGCGCTGCGCAGCCACTTGTTGTTTGGCCAGGCCCTGTGCGGCCAGGCCGCCTGACTACGACCAATAGCGACCAACAGGATATGTCCATGACGACTTGCACGCCCGTAAACACCACCTGCCCGTACTGCGGCGTCGGCTGCGGCGTGGAAGCGACGCGCCTGCCCGATGGCGCCATCCGCATCGCCGGCGATGCCAGCCACCCCGCCAACCTGGGCCGCCTGTGCGTGAAGGGCTCGGCGCTGGGCGATACCTTGAGCCTCGACAACCGCTTGCTGCAGCCGCAGGTGCGCGTCGATGGCGTACTGCAGCCAGCTTCCTGGGAGGCTGCGCTGGACAAGGTGGCCAGCGGTTTTAGCGCCATTATCGACCAGCACGGGCCCGATGCCGTGGCCCTGTATGTCTCGGGCCAGCTGCTGACGGAAGATTATTATGTGGCCAACAAGTTCATGAAAGGCTATGTCGGCAGCGCGAATATCGATACCAATTCGCGCTTGTGCATGTCCTCGGCCGTGGCCGGCCACAAGCGGGCGTTTGGCGAAGACATCGTGCCCGGCTGCTATGAAGACCTGGAGCTGGCCGACATGGTGGTACTGGTCGGCTCGAACACGGCCTGGTGCCATCCGATCCTGTTCCAGCGCATTGCGCGCATCAAGGAAAGCCGGCCAGAGGTAAAACTGGTGGTGATCGATCCGCGCCGCACGGCCACCTGCGAGCTGGCCGACCTGCATTTGCCGGTCAAACCCGGCACGGACGTGTGGCTGTTCAACGGTTTATTGTGCTATTTGGCGAAGGAAGGCGTGATCGATGACGCTTTCGTGACGCAGCATAGTTCTGGCTTGGATGCGGCGCTGGCGGCCGCGCATGCCGATTGCAGCGACCCGCAGCAGGTGGCGAAGATCTGCAAGGTCGATCCGCACGCCTTGCTGGCGTTTTACCAGGCGTTTGCCGCCACGCGCAAGGTCGTCACGGCCTTTTCGCAGGGCGTGAACCAGTCCTCAAGCGGCACGGACAAGGTCAACAGCATCATCAACTGCCATCTGGCGACAGGGCGCATCGGCCAGCCCGGCATGGGACCGTTTTCGCTGACGGGCCAGCCTAACGCCATGGGTGGGCGCGAAGTGGGCGGCCTGGCCAACATGCTGGCGGCGCACCTGGAGCTGGACAACCCGCAGCACCGCGACACTGTGCAAACGTTCTGGGACTCGCCCCGCATCGCCCACAAGCCCGGCCTGAAAGCCGTGGAACTGTTCCACGCGATCGAATCGGGCAAGGTGAAGGCCGTGTGGATCATCGCCACCAATCCCCTGGTCAGCATGCCGGACGCCGACCAGGTGCGCCGCGCATTGGCAAGGTGCGAGCTGGTGGTGGTGTCCGATATCAGCGCGCAGTCCGATACCAATGCCCATGCCGACGTGCTGCTGCCCGCGCTGGGATGGGGCGAGAAGGATGGCACGGTGACCAATTCCGAGCGGCGCATCTCGCGCCAGCGGGCCTTCCTGCCGGCGCCGGGCGAGGCGCGCGCCGACTGGCAGGTGCTGTGCGAGGTGGCCACGCGCATGGGCTATGCGGGCTTTGACTTTGCGTCGCCGCAAGCGATCTTTGCCGAACATGCGCGCCTGTCCGCCTTCCGCAACGAGGGAGCGCTTTCGCGCCTGTTCAATCTTGGGGAGCTTGCCGACCTTGATGCGGCGCAATACGCTAGCCTGGCGCCGCAGCAGTGGCCGCAGGGCCAGGCGCGCCTGTTCGGCGACGGGCGCTTCGCGCATGCCGATGGCCGCGCGCGTTTTGTGCCCACCGCGCCGCGCGCGCCGCGCAATGCACCCGATGAAGAGTATCCGCTCATTTTGAACACGGGCAGGGTGCGCGACCAGTGGCATACCATGACGCGCACGGGCAAGGCGGCGAAATTGTCTGGCCATATCGCCGAAGCGTTCATCGACATCCACCCGCAGGACGCGCTGCTGTACAGCGTGCGTGCAGGCGAACTGGCGCGCATTTCCAGCGCCTGGGGCGCGATGGTGGCGCGCGTCGTGCATGGCGGCGGCATCGCGCGCGGCCAGGTCTTCGTGCCGATCCACTGGAGCGACGCGCAGGCTTCCGACGCGCGCGTGGGCGCCGTCGTCAATCCGGTGGTCGACCCCGTCTCGGGCGAACCGGAATTCAAGCACACGCCCGTGCGCATCGAGCAGTTCCGCGTGCACTGGCATGCATTCGTCTTGAGCCGCACGCCGTTGCACCTGGACGGCGTGGCGCACTGGACGCGCATCCAGGGCGAGCAGTTTTTGCGCTACGAGCTGGCGGGCCGCCAGCGCATCGATGACCTGGGTGCCTGGGCGCGCGCGCTGCTCGGCGTGACGGACGCCTGCGCCGACTGGCTCGATTACGCGGACGCCAGCGCCGGCGTGTACCGCGCCGTGCACCTGGAAGAGGGGCGCATCGCGCAATGCGTGTATGTGTCGCCGCGGCCCGACCTGCCGTCGCGCACCTGGCTCGCCAGCCTGTTTGCGCACGCGCAGATGGATGCGGCGGACCGCGCCGGCGTGCTGCTGGGCCAGCCCATCGGCCAGGGCGTTGACGCCGGCCCTACAGTGTGCTCGTGCTTCGGCGTCGGGCGCAACACCATCTGCGCCGCCATCAAGGCGCAATCACTGACCACCACGGCGCAGGTGACGGCCTGCGTCAAGGCGGGCGGCAATTGCGGTTCGTGCGTACCGGAGATACGACAATTGCTGGCCGAAGCGCGCAGCGCGGCCTGAGAGCCTGTCCTTTCCTGCAAGGCTTTGTTATATTGCCGGCTCTACAAGAGAGAGGCAGTGTGATGACAGCAGTGCAACACCCCAAGGTCTGGAGGACATGGCGCAAGCTGCTGCGCCGGCGCTTTCCCGCCAGCCTGAAGGCGCGCATGAGCATGATCGTTTTCATGCTGGTGCTGGGTGCCGTGGCCCTGCTGGCGCTGGCCACCCTGGCCGTGGCCGAACGGGGCATGCGCGACGTGACGGGCCACCAGCAATATGTGTCGCTGGCCAGCGCCGCCGTCTTCATCGATGAAGAACTCGATGCCAAGCGCAATGTGCTGCGCGTGATCGCCGACAGCCTGGCGGCAAGCGGCGTGGGCGATGGCGATGGCCTGCAGCGCTTCCTCTCCGCGCAAACGGTGCTGGGCAAGGAGTTCTACACGGCCGGCCTGGTCGCTGCCGATGGTTCCCTGCTGGCCAGCCGGAGTCCCTTCAAGCCGCATGCGGGGCTGAACCTGAAAGGACGTCCTTATTTTGAGCAAACGCTGGCGACCCGGCGTTCGGTTATCTCCGCGCCCCTCAACGGCAGCATTTCCGGCATGCCCCTGGTGGTGGTGACGCAGCCCGTATTCGATGCGCAGGGCGGCGTGCGCTATGTGCTGGTAGCCAGCGTGAATCTGCGCCAGCCCGACTTCCTGGGGCGCCTGGGAGCGCTCAAGCCCGGCAATGGCGGCTATCTGTACATCATGACCAACGATGGCATCATCGTCGAGCACCCTGACAAGTCGCGCATCATGCAGCATATCGAAGCCCATGGCCCCCTTAGTGTGCCCACGCGGCGCGCCATGCAGGGCTATGAGGGCTCGCTGGCGGGCACCACGAATAGCGGCGTCGATGCGCTGTTTGCCTACCAGCGCATCGCCTCGACGGGCTGGATACTGGCCTCGGTCTACCCGATGCGCGACGCGTTTGCGCCCTTGCATGCGATTCGCAGCAAGATCTTGCTGGCCGCCGTGCTGCTGGCGGCGCTGGCAGGGCTGGCCGGCTGGCGCGTGGTGCTGCGCCTGTTGCAGCCTTTGGAGCGGCTGCGCCGCCAGGTGCACCAGATTCGCCGCCAGCGCCTGGGCATCGAAGCGCTGCAAATCGAGCGGCGCGACGAAATCGGCGACTTGAGCCGCGATTTTTACTCGCTGGTGGCCGAGCGCGAAATGGCCGAGGCGCAAACGCGCGACAGCGAACGGCGTTTGAAACTGCTGACCGACCACGTGCCCGTGGTGATCGTCTACATCGACCGCGAGCACCGCTATCAGTTCATCAATGCGACCTTCGAAAAATGGTTCGGCCGGTCGCACCAGGAAAGCATGATGCACTCCATGCGCGAGGTGCTGGGCGAAGAAGCCTATCAGCTGCGCGAACAATACCTGCTGCGGGCGTTCGCGGGTGAAGAGGTCGAGTATGAGTTCACCATCGAAGGCGAGGCAGAAACGGAATACCGGGCCTTCCAGGCCAGTTACGTGCCCGATGTTGGCGAGAGCGGCGTGGTGGAGGGTGTGTATGGCCTGATCCACGAAATTACCAAGGCCAAGGCGGTGCACACGGCGCTGCAGTTTGCCGCCTCCACCGATACCCTGACGGGCATCGCCAACCGGCGCCGTTTCGACGAACAGCTGGCGCTGAGCATGCAGCGCACGCGTGCCACGCGCGCGCCGATGGCGCTGGCGTATCTCGACATCGACCGTTTCAAGGGCATCAATGACAGCCTGGGACACCAGGCGGGCGATGAGGTGCTCAAGCAATTTTCCGCCCGCCTGGCTGGCAGCGTGCGGGCCAGCGACTTGGTGGCGCGCCTGGCCGGCGACGAGTTCGTGATCATCTTCGATGGCGTCAACAGCGCGGCCGAAGTGCGCCACATCGGCGCCAAGATCATCGACGCCATCCGCGTGCCGTTCCAGCTTGCCAGCGGCCCGCTGCCCGTGACGGCCAGCATCGGCATCGCCATCTTCCGCGCCGGTGAACTGACGCCGGAGCAGCTGCTGGACCTGGCCGACCAGGCCCTGTATGAAGCCAAGGGGCAGGGCCGCGATGGCATGGCGCTGATCGAAGCGGCAGCGCCGGCCCCTTAGCCAGGTCAGGCGCCTACAGGGTGGCGCTCCAGTGATCGAGCTGCTGCGTGGTGGCAGTGACGCCGCCGCAGACGATGACCAGCACATTGCGGTAGGGCGCCAGCTGCGGCGCCTGTCCATACACGGCCGCCAGGGCGGCGCCGCAGGCCGGCTCGACCACCAGGCGATGGTCGCCGATAAAACGCTGGCAGGCGTCGACGGCGGCCTGGTCCGAGACCACCACGCTGTGCAGCAACCGCGTCTGGCTGATGGCAAATGCCTGGGCGCACACCTGGCGCGCGCCCAGCGAGGTGGCGATGCTGGTCACGGCCGGCAGGGCCACGTGCTCGCGCGCTGCCACGGCGGCGGCCAGCGAGGCGGCGCCTGCGGTTTCCACGGCCACCAGGGCCACGTCATTCCAGTCCTGGCGCTGCAAGCCTTCGGCCACGCCGGCCAGCAAGCCGCCGCCGCCCACCGACAGCACCACGGCGTCCGGCTTCAAGCCTGCGCTGGCCACTTCATCTATCATGCCCGCATGGCCTTGCCACAGCAGCGGATCGTCGAACGGATGCAAAAAGGCGTCGTGCGGCGTGAGCATCGATTGCGCCAGCGCGTTCGCTTCCTGCCAGGCGGCGCCATGCACGATCACTTGCGCGCCTTCCTGCGCGATCAGGGCACTGGCCCGTGCGCTGGTCGTTTCCGGTACCACCACGATGACGGGGATGCCCAGCTGGCGCCCCGCATACGCGACGGCGATACCGGCGTTGCCGCCGGAAGAAGAGATGAAACGGCTGGCGCCGCGGCGCGCATATTCTTCGCACGCCAGGCCGATGCCGCGGATTTTAAAGGAGCCAGGCGGCTGCAAGGCTTCCAGCTTGAGCCAGATGGCGCGCTCGCTGTGCAGGCTCAGGGCGCGCGAGTTGAGCAAAGGAGTTTCGATGTGCAGGGCCATGCGTTTTCCTGGAAGACAGTCAGGCCAGCATCATAGCCGACGCGCCCGCGCCGCCGTCTCACCCTTGCCGGGCGCCGCGCCTCAATTCAAGGGCGCGTTTTTCAGATGATGCGTGCGCGCCACTTCCTTCATCGCTTCGAGCAAGCCTTCGCGCAGCTGGCGCGGCAACTTGCCAAAGAATTCCTCGTCGTTCTGGTCGGCCATCTCGGCCAGCACGGGCACCAGTGCCTCGCCTTCGGTGGTCAGTTCGATCGAATGCTGGCGGCGGTCGGCCAGCAGGATCGACTTGCTGACCATGCCCTTGCTTTCCAGGCGGTCGATCAGCTTCGACACGGCGCCCTTGCTCATGCCGGCCACGTGCGCCAGCACCGTGGGCGAGGTGCAGCCGAGGCGGAACATTTCGCGCAGCACCACCCATTCGGAGATCGTCACGCCATTGGCTTCGGCTTTCTTCTGGAAGCTGTGGGAGACATGGCTGGAGACGAAGCGCAGCCAGTAGCCAAGGTGGGCTTCCAGTTCGCTGACGGAAGCGCTGCCAGGACGGGCGGCTTGCGGCATGGCGGCCGCTTCAACATTGTGGTTCATTTCTTTTCCTTCACTGGCGGCGCAGCCGGCATGGTTCAGGCCTTCGCGCTTGCTGTCGAGTGGTTTGTTGGGGAACAATCGTTGTGCGTAAGATAGTTCTAACACTGTTTTCACGGGAAATCATTTACATGTTCCCCATTATTTTTCATTTCCTTGCTGTAAGTGCATAAAAAGAAATATCAGGTAACTAATCGTATAGCCGGAGAGAAAGATTAAAAAAATAACGCATGTTGCATCAATGGTAACAGCATTTTTACCGAATGAATAAAAATTTCATATCATTTCGTTAGCTGCCCACACAAGACGTTTTACCGCGCGACAGCGCGCGCGCCATGCTGCGCCATACCACCGCGTGCCGCCCGTCAGGCCGTCACAACTACTTTGACGCGCGCTTCGCGCAACACTGCGGCAAAGCGCGGCGGCGGCGGGGCATCCGTAAACAGGATGTCGACCTGGGCCAGGTCGGCCAGGCGCACCAAGGCCTTGCGGCCGAACTTGTGCTGGTCGGCCACCAGCCACACTTCGCGCGACTGCTCGATGATCGCTTGCGCCACCTTCACTTCGCGCGCGTCGAAGTCGCGCAGGCTGCCGTCTTCGTCGATGCTGGAAATGCCGATGATGCCGATATCGACCTTGAACTGGCGGATGAAGTCGATGGTGGCTTCGCCGACGATGCCGCGGTCGCGCCCGCGCACCACGCCGCCGGCCACGATCACTTCGCAGGCGGCGTTGTCGGCCAGGATGGCGGCTACGTTCAGGTTGTTCGTCACTACGTGCAAGCCTGTGTGCTGGCCCAGCGCGCGCGCCACTTCCTCGGTGGTGGTGCCGATATTGATCAACAGCGAACAGCCATGCGGCACTTGCGCGGCGACGGCGGCGGCGATGCGCCGCTTGGCATCGCTGTTGAACACTTGCCGCTGGCTGTAATCGATGTTTTCCACGGACGAGGGCAAGCCCACGCCGCCGTGGTAGCGGGCCAGCAGGCGCGCTTCTTCCATCTGCTTGACGTCGCGGCGCACGGTTTGCGGCGTCACGTCCAGTTGCTGGGCCAGCTCTTCGACCGACATGGTGACCTTCTGGCGCACCACTTCGAGCAGGCGGCGCTGGCGGGGATTCAAAATCATGGGCTTGTCTCTTTAAAAATCAAAAACGAACAAAAACGAACAAATAGTGATGAAAATATGTTGCTATGAGTTCGCATTATGGCGTAATCTTATCCGTATTGCATTCGTATTACATCAGTATTGATGCTAAGTCTTGATCTTAACGACAGTTGCCGGTAGTGCCTATTCTTTCCTGGCCAGCCGGCCCTTGACAGCGATGGAGTCCCGATGGCGGTAGCACAGAAGGGCATGGAAGCGGCGGCAACCGGTACGCTCGAATGCGACGTGCTGGTGGTTGGTGGCGGCATCAACGGCGCCGGCATTGCGCGCGATGCGGCCGGGCGGGGCCTGTCGGTGGTACTGTGCGAGAAGGATGACCTCGCCGCCCACACGTCGTCGGCTTCCACCAAGCTGATCCATGGCGGCTTGCGCTACCTCGAATACTATGAATTTGGCCTGGTGCGCAAGGCGCTGATCGAGCGCGAAGTGCTGCTGCGCTCGGCGCCCCACATCATGTGGCCCATGCGCTTCGTCATGCCGCACGCCCAGGGCCAGCGCCCCGCCTGGCTGATACGCGCCGGCCTGTTTCTGTACGATATGCTGGCCAAGCGGCAAATCTTGCCCGCCTCCAGCGGCATCGACCTGGCGCGCCATGTGGCGGGACAACCGTTAAAACCCATCTTCAAGCGCGGCTTCGTGTATTCCGACGGCTGGGTCGACGATGCGCGCCTGGTGGTGCTAAATGCCATCGATGCGGCGGAAAAGGGCGCGAAAATCCATACGCAGACGCGCTGCACGGCCCTGGCGCGCGAGGGGGAGGGCTGGCTGGCCACCTTGCAGCACGCCAGCGGCAAGCAGATGACGGTGCGCGCGCGCAGCGTCGTCAATGCGGCGGGGCCGTGGACGGCGCAATTTTTGCAGCAGGCGGCGCCCGGTGCGCAGCGCCGGCATTTGCGCCTGATCAAGGGTAGCCATATCGTCGTCAAGCGCCTGTTCGCGCATGATCATGCGTATATCTTCCAGCATCCCGATGGCCGCATCGTGTTTGCCATTCCTTACGAGCACGATTTCACCCTGATCGGCACCACCGACCTCGACTACCACGGCGACAGTGGCAAGGTGGAAATCGACGACGAGGAAATTAGTTACTTATGCGAACTTTCAAGTTACTATTTCAGCAAGCCCATCGTGCCGGCCGACGTGGTCTGGACGTATGCGGGCGTGCGTCCGCTGGTGGAAGACGCCGCTGCCGACGCCAAGGCTGTGACGCGCGATTACCGTTTCGAGCTGGAGCGCGATGGCGCACCGCTGCTGAGTGTTTTCGGCGGCAAGATCACCACGTTTCGCAAGCTGGCCGAAGAAGCGGTGGATTTATTGGCGCCGGTGCTGGGCAACACGCGGCCAGCCTGGACGGCCAAGGCCTGCCTGCCCGGTGGCGATGTGTTTGGCAGCACGCCGCAAAACCGCTCGGTGCGCGAGTTTGGCCAGTTTGTGCAAGGCTTGCAGCGCGAGTATGCATGGCTGCCGGCGCAGTTGGTGGCCCGCTATGCGCGCGCCTATGGCACGCGCATCCACGCGCTGCTCGATGGGCGCGATGGCGTGGCCGCCATGGGCGAGGAAATCGCTAGCGGCCTGTACGCGGTGGAAGTCGATTATTTGCGGCGCCATGAATGGGCCGTGAGCGCTGCCGATATCCTGTGGCGGCGCTCCAAGCTGGGTCTGCACTTGCCGCGCGAGACGGCGGGCAAGCTCGACGCCTGGCTGTTGCAGCATCGGCTGGCGTAACGATGCAGTAGAAGACGACCGCGCCCCATAAGAGGGTGCGAGGGTGCGGCGAAGAGCGGCAGAGAATAAGAATCATCACTGGAGGAGACGCGCGTGCAACTGGTACTGGACAATATCAGCAAGAAGCAGGGTGCTGACGAGTATTTATATCCGATGTCGCTGGCACTGGTGCCGGGCGCCATCAACGTGTTGCTGGGCACCACGCGTGCAGGCAAGACAACTTTGATGCGCGTCATGGCGGGCCTGGACAAGCCCAGCGCCGGGACCGTCACGGCCGATGGCATCGATGTGACGGGCGTGCCCGTCAGCCGCCGCAACCTGGCCATGGTGTATCAGCAATTTATCAATTATCCCGCCTTCACCGTCTACGACAACATGGCTTCGCCCTTGCGCTTGCGCAAGGTGCCCGAGGCGCAGATCCGCGCGAAAGTGCTGGCGCTGGCCGAACGCCTGCATATCACGCCCTACCTGGAGCGCACGCCAGGCGAACTGTCGGGCGGCCAGCAGCAGCGCACGGCGCTGGGACGCGCGCTGATCAAGGATGCCTCCTTGCTGCTGCTCGACGAGCCGCTGGTCAACCTCGACTATAAATTGCGCGAAGAATTGCGCCGCGAATTGACGGAACTGTTTTCCAGCGGCAGCACGACGGTCGTCTACGCCACCACGGAACCGCTGGAAGCGCTGCAGCTGGGCGGCCACGTGGCCGTGCTGCACGAAGGGCGCTTGCTGCAGCAGGGCCGCACGCTCGACGTGTTCAATGCGCCCAATTCGATTGCCGTGGCGCGCACCTTCAGCGATCCGCCCATCAATCTGATCCCGGCGCAAGTGGACGCGCACGGCGTGGCGCAGGCGTTTGACGGCCTGGCCATCCACCTGAGCGGCGCGCAGCGCGCGCGTATCGGTGCACACAAAAACGTGATCCTGGGCGTGCGCGCCCACAGCCTGCACCTGTCGCCGCAGTCCGATGGCGACGTGCCGATCGCAGCGCAGGTGGACCTGGCGGAAATCAGCGGCTCGGAAACCTATGTGCATGCGCACCGTGGCCAGCTGGCGCTGGTGGCGCAGCTCGGTGGCGTGCACAACCTGGACATCGGCAGCGCCTGCACCGTGTATTGCCAGCCGCATGCCTTGCTCATCTTCGCCGTCGATGGCGCGCTGTTGTTTGCTCCTTCTGCAGGGGAGATCTGACATGGCGCGCATCGAACTGGTCGACCTGGCCCACGCCTACAAACCCAATCCGGCCGCACCGGCCGACTATGCGCTGCGGCCCATGAGCATGGCCTGGCATGACGGCGGCGCCTACGCCTTGCTGGGGCCGTCCGGCTGCGGCAAGACGACTTTGCTCAATATCATCTCTGGCCTGGTGAAACCGTCGCATGGCAAGGTGCTGTTCGATGGCAAGGATGTGACGCAACTGCCCACCGAAGCGAGGAATATCGCGCAAGTGTTCCAGTTTCCCGTCATCTACGACACCATGACCGTGCACGACAACCTGGCGTTTCCGCTGCGCAATCGCGGCTGGAAGGAAGCGGAAGTACGCAAGCGCGTGCAGCAGGTGGCGCAAATGCTGGAATTGACGGGCGATTTGAAGCTGCGCGCCAGCGGCCTGTCGGTCGATGCCAAGCAAAAGATTTCGCTGGGCCGGGGTCTCGTGCGCCCCGACGTGGCGGCCGTGCTGTTCGATGAACCGCTGACGGTGATCGATCCGCATTTGAAATGGCTGTTGCGGCGCAAATTGAAGGAAATCCACCACGAACTGAAACTTTCCTTGATCTACGTCACGCACGACCAGGTGGAGGCGTTGACGTTTGCCGACCAGGTGGTCGTCATGACGCAGGGCGAAGTGGTGCAGACGGGCAGTGCGCAAGCCTTGTTCGAGGAACCCGAGCACACTTTTGTCGGCTACTTCATCGGCAACCCGGGCATGAACTTGCTCGATTGCACGGTGGGCGATGGCGCGGCGCGGGTAGAAGGGCAGGCGCTGGCCTTGTCCGGCGCGGCGCGCGCAGCCTTGGCTGGCGCGCAAGGGAAAATCACCGTCGGCGTGCGGCCTGAATTCGTCGAGTGTCTGATGGCAGGCGAGGGCGGGGAAGGTGGCGAGGATACCTTGGCTGCCACGGTCGTGGCCGTGCGCAACATGGGCACGCATTACCTGGCGGAATTCCGGCTCGGCAGCGCCACGGTGGCGGCCAAGCTGCGCGCCGCTGGCGCCGTTGCCGGTGCGCAGCCTGGCCAGTCCGTGCGCTTGCGCTTTCCCCAGCAGCGCACTTTGTTCTACGTCAACGATAAGCGGGTGGCCTGATGATACATAATGGTAAAACCGATAATAATCGCCGCGCCTGGCTGCTGATCCTGCCCGTGCTGCTGTGCGTGGCTTTTTCCGCCATCCTGCCCTTGATGACGGTGGTCAATTATTCCGTGCAAGATATTTTGAGCCCCACGCAAAAGGTCTTCGTGGGCACCGAATGGTTCCGCATGGTCATGCTCGATGGCGACTTGCACAGCGCGCTACTGCGCCAGTTGCTGTTTTCCGGCTCAGTGCTGGCAATCCAGATTCCGCTGGGCATCCTGATCGCCCTGTGCATGCCGGCCGATGGCTGGAAGGCCTCGCTGGCGCTGGTGCTGATCGCGCTGCCCTTGCTCATCCCCTGGAACGTGGTGGGCACCATCTGGCAAATCTTTGGCCGGGGCGACATCGGCCTGATGGGCTATACCCTGAACCAGCTGGGCATGGACTATAACTACAACGGCAATTCGCTCGACGCCTGGCTGACGGTGATGGTGATGGATATCTGGCACTGGACGCCGCTGGTGGTGCTGCTGTGCTATGCGGGCTTGCGCGCCATTCCCGACGCGTATTACCAGGCGGCGCGCATCGACGGCGCCTCGCGCTTGGCCGTGTTCCGCTACATCCAGCTGCCGAAACTGCGCAATGTGCTGATGATTGCCGTCTTGCTGCGCTTCATGGACAGTTTCATGATCTACACGGAACCGTTCGTGCTGACGGGCGGCGGGCCGGGCAACGCCACCACCTTCTTGTCGCAATACCTGACGCAAAAGGCCGTCGGCCAGTTCGACCTGGGACCGGCTTCGGCCTTCTCCCTGATTTATTTCCTCATCATCTTGCTGTTCTGCTTTGTGCTGTACACGTGGATGCAGCGCGTCGGCACGGGAGACCAGAAATGATGAACCGAAAAATGGCTGGCGCCCTCCTCGCCATCTTCCTGCTGGCGTCACTGTTGCCCATCTATTGGATGCTCAATATGTCGCTGAAAACCAACGAGGAAATCGTTGGCGTGCTGAGCCTGTGGCCCCAGCAGCTGACGTTTGCCAACTACAAGACCATCTTTACCGACCCATCCTGGTACAGCGGCTACATCAATTCCATGATTTACGTGGCGCTGAACATGGTGATGTCGGTCACGGTGGCCCTGCCGGCCGCGTATGCGTTTTCGCGCTACAACTTCGTCGGCGACAAGCATCTGTTCTTCTGGCTGTTGACCAACCGCATGACGCCGCCCGCCGTCTTCCTGGTGCCGTTCTTCCAGCTGTACTCGACTGTCGGCCTGATGGATACGCACCTGGCCGTGGCGCTGGCGCACATGGTCTTCAACGTGCCGCTGGCCGTGTGGATACTGGAAGGCTTCATGTCGGGCGTGCCCAAGGAAATCGACGAGACGGCGTATATCGACGGCTACAGCTTCCCGCGTTTCTTCATCCAGATTTTCTTGCCAATGATTAAGTCGGGCGTGGGCGTGACGGCCTTCTTCTGCTTCATGTTCAGCTGGGTGGAACTGTTATTGGCACGCACCTTGACCTCGGTCAATGCCAAGCCGATTGCCGCCACCATGACGCGCACGGTCTCGGCGGCGGGCATGGATTGGGGCGTGCTGGCGGCGGCCGGCGTGCTGACCATCGTGCCCGGCGCGCTGGTGATCTGGTTCGTGCGGCATTACATCGCCAAGGGTTTTGCGATGGGGAGGGTGTGACATGGAAAATAATACCGATAGCAATATAGATAGTACGGCCAGCCTGTTTGGCTGGATGGCGTGGACGCCGGAAGTGGCCATCTTTTTCATCTGCATCGGTCTGATGCTGGCTGGCATGACGCTCTGGCAGATCCGCTCGCCCAGCATCGAAAGAAAAGGTTTCCTGCCCATGCCCACCACGCGCGGCGACCGCCTGTTCATCGGCCTATTGACGGCCGCGTATGTGAACCTGGCCTGGGCGGGATTCACGGAAATGCAGCAGGCAATTGGGGCTGCCATCAGTTTTGTGTTGTTGTTAATTGTAATGCGTTGGGGGTGAGCCGGCTTGCCGGTGTTGATGGAGGCCGGACCGTCAGCAGGCGGCCGGTAATAAAATAAAAGGAGATTCACGATGAAACTGAAGTTCACGGTCTTCGCGGCTGCGGCCATGCTCGTAGCGAATGCGGCCCTGGCCGACGCCAAGCAGGCGCAAACCTGGATCGACAAGGAGTTCCAGCCATCGAGTCTGAGCAAGCAGCAACAGCTTGCTGAAATGCAATGGTTCATCGATGCGGCCGCCAAGCTGAAAGCCAAAGGCATCAAGGAAATTTCCGTGGTCTCGGAAACCATCGACACTCACGTCTACGAATCGAAGACCCTGACCAAGGCCTTTGAGGAAATCACCGGCATCAAGGTGCGCCACGACATCATCCAGGAAGGTGACGTGGTGGAAAAGCTGCAAACGTCGATGCAGTCGGGCAAGAGCATCTATGACGGCTGGATTTCGGACTCCGACCTGATCGGCACGCACTACCGCTATGGCGCGGTGGAACCCCTGTCCGATTACATGGCGGGCAAGGGCAGGGAATTTACGAATCCGGGCCTCGATCTGAAGGATTTCATCGGCATCAGCTTCACCACGGCGCCCGATGGCAAGGTGTACCAGCTGCCCGATCAGCAATTTGCCAACCTGTACTGGTTCCGCGCCGACTGGTTCGCGCGCAAGGATTTGCAGGCCAAGTTCAAGGCCAAGTACGGCTACGAGCTGGGCGTGCCGCAAAACTGGTCCGCCTATGAAGACATCGCCGACTTCTTCACGAATGACGTGAAGGAACTGGACGGCAAGAAAGTCTACGGCCACATGGATTATGGCAAGAAAGATCCATCCTTGGGCTGGCGCTTTACGGACGCCTGGCTGTCGATGGCTGGCGCGGCCGACAAGGGCATTCCGAACGGCATGCCCGTCGATGAGTGGGGCATCAAGGTAGCGGCCGACAAGTGCACGCCCGTGGGCGCGTCGATGTCGCGTGGCGGCGCCACCAATTCGCCGGCGGCCGTGTTCGCGCTGACGAAATACATCGAGTGGATGAAGAAATACGCGCCGCCGCAGGCAAACGGCATGAATTTCTCGGAATCGGGCCCCGTGCCGGCGCAGGGCGAAATAGCCCAGCAGATCTTCTGGTACACGGCATTTACGGCCGGCATGGTGAAACCGGGCTTGCCAGTGGTCAACAAGGACGGTACGCCGAAATGGCGCATGGCGCCGTCGCCACACGGCCCGTACTGGAAAGAGGGCATGCAGAACGGCTACCAGGACGTGGGTTCCTGGTTCTTGTTCAAGTCCACGCCGGACGACCGCAAGGCCGCCGCCTGGCTGTACGCGCAATTTGTTACCTCGAAAACCGTGTCGCTGAAGAAATCCATCGTCGGCGTGACGTTCATCCGCGATTCCGACATCCGCCACGATTACTTCACGAAACACGCGAACGAGTATGGCGGCTTGATCGAGTTCTACCGCAGCCCTGCTAGAGTCGCGTGGACGCCGACGGGCAACAATGTGCCCGATTATCCGAAGCTGGCGCAGCTGTGGTGGAAGAACGTGGCCACGGCGATTACGGCGGAAAAAACGCCGCAGGCGGCCATGGATAACCTGGCCGAGGAAATGGACCAGGTCATGGCGCGCCTGCAGCGGGCTGGCATGAAGGCATGCGCACCGAAGCTCAATCCGAAAGTGGACCCGAACCAGTATCTGTCGGACCAGCACGCGCCGTGGAAAAAACTGGCGAATGAAAAGCCGAAGGGTGAGACGATTGCCTACGATAAACTTCTGCAAGCGTGGAAAGAAGGCAAGGTAAGGTAGTCGTGCTAGTACGGTAGTCGTGTAAGCTTCTGCCGCCGCTGTTCTGAAGGCATGGGCGTCTTGCCCGTGCCTTTTCACTGTATAGACGTAGTACCGACCATGACCAAATACATACTTGCTTTAGACCAGGGCACCACCAGTTCGCGCGCCATCCTGTTTGACCATGCGGGACGGCCGCACGCCAGCGCGCAGCGCGAATTTCGCCAACTATTTCCCCAGCCGGGCTGGGTCGAGCATGACGCCGGCGAAATCTGGGCCTCGCAAGAGGGCGTGCTGCACCAGGTGCTGCGCGACAGCGGCGTGGTCGCAAGCGACGTGGCCGCCATCGGCGTGACCAACCAGCGCGAAACGACGGTGCTGTGGGACCGCGTCACGGGCGAACCGGTCGCCAACGCCATCGTCTGGCAAGACCGGCGCAATGCGGCATTCTGCGAGCAACTGGTGGAGCAGGGCAAGGCAGACTTGATCCAGCGTAAGACGGGTCTGGTGCTGGACGCCTATTTTTCCGCCACCAAGCTCAAATGGCTGCTCGACAACGTGGCCGGCGCCCGCGCGCGCGCCGAGCGGGGCGAATTGGCTTTCGGCACGGTCGACAGCTGGCTGATCTACAAGATGAGCGGCGCGCACATCACGGACACCAGCAACGCGGCGCGCACCATGCTGTTCAACATCCACACCCTGCAATGGGACACGGATTTGCTGGCGCTGCTGGACATTCCCGCCTCCCTGCTGCCCGACGTCGTGCCATCCTGCGGCGTGGCCGCGCACACGCACGCGGCATTGCTGGGCGTATCCGTGCCGATCGCCGGCATCGCTGGCGACCAGCAGGCGGCCACGTTTGGCCAGGCGTGTTTGAAGCCTGGCATGGCCAAGAATACTTACGGCACGGGCTGCTTCATGCTGATGAACGTGGGCAAGCGCCCGCTGGAATCGAAAAACCGCCTCTTGATGACGGTGGGCTGGACTTTGGGCGCCGGTGCAAATCAAACCGATTATTTACTCGAAGGCAGCGCCTTCATCGCCGGCGCGGCCGTGCAATGGATGCGCGATGGGCTAGGCATCATCCGCGACTCGTCCGAAGTGGAAGCGCTGGCTTCCAGCGTACCCGATACGGGTGGCCTGGTCTTCGTGCCCGCATTTGCGGGCCTGGGCGCGCCGTACTGGGACCCGTATGCGCGCGGCACCCTGATCGGCATCACGCGCGGCACGGGCAAGGCGCACATCGCGCGCGCCGCGCTGGAGGGCGTGGCCTACCAGAATGTCGACGTGCTGTCGGCCATGCAGGACGATGCCGGCATAGCGCTCAGTGAGTTGCGTGTCGACGGCGGCGCGGCGCGCAACGACATGCTGATGCAGTTCCAGGCCGACATCTTGAACGTGCCCGTGGTGCGTCCCGTGGTGACGGAAACGACGGCCCTGGGCGCCGCCTACCTGGCAGGCCTGGCAGTGGGCTTCTGGGCTTCCGAGGAAGAAATTGCCGCCCAATGGCAGGTAGGGCGCCGTTTCGAGCCGAAAATGGCCGCCGACGAGCGCCTGGCGCGCCTGCACAAATGGCAGCGCGCCGTGGATAGATCGCGCGACTGGAGCGAGTAGGCGTGTTCGCTCAGGGCTTCGCGTAGTACACCAGGTAGCCTGCGGTTTCCCTGGGGATGGAATACAGGTCGCGCCATTCGAAGTAGGCTGCGTGCACATTGGCGCTGACATCGATGCCCGCCCGCGCCAAAGCCAGCCGGAAGCGGGGTACATGAAAATACTGCGTGGCCACCATGGCCGTCTTCCAGCCATGCGTGCGCATCAGCGCGGCCGCATTGCACGCCGTGGCGTCCGTGGTCCAGCCTTGATTATCCTCAATGATGGCGCTGGCCGGCACGCCGCGCGACTGCAGATAGCGGGCCATGGATGCGGCCTCGTCGAAGCCTTCCTTGCCCGTTGCCCCGCTGACGAGGATGCGCGGTGCGCGGTGCGCCTGGAATTGCGCCAAGGCTGCATCGAGGCGTGCTTGCAGGCGGGGGCTGGGCGTGCCATCGATTGCGATGGTGTTTCCCGGCACGACAATCACGTCGGCGGGCGCCAGCCTGTCGTGCAGGCCCGCCAGCACCAGCGCAGCAGTGGCTAGCAGGAAAACAGCAAGAGTGGATAAGCACAAGAGGAGGAGTTTGCGCATCGTTGAGAGTGAAGCCGGGAATGGACGCATCATACCCGCCCATTCCCGCGAGCGTCAGTTCTTCAGCACGCCTCTCGCGCGCTGGTTAGACAGGTAAATATTGTCTATCGGTAATGGCTTGCCTGCCTGCACGGCATCGTGCCATTCCTGCGTGGTGGCCACGGCGGCGAAGTTCGAGTGGAATACGGTACTGAAAACGCGGTGGATTTCCTCGGCGCTGGCCGTGCCGCCCGCGTTGGCGTAGGGCAGCGAACCGGTGGCGTCGCTGAGGAACTCCACCTGCAAGCCTTCGTGCGCTGCCTGGTAGATGGTGGCGGCGTTGCAGTTGTGCGTCATGTAGCCAATCACCGTCAGGGTGTCGATGCCGTGGCCGGCTAGCCAGGCGCGCAGGTCCGTGCCGGCGAAGGCGCTGCCCATGGTCTTGTTGATGCGGTGGTCTGCAGGGAAGGCGGCCACCTGCGGGTGCAACTGCCAGCCATCGCTGCCCCTGGCAAAGATGGGTGACTCTTCGGGCGCATCGTGCTGGACGACGATGACGGGCACGCCGGCGGCGCGCGCGGCGGCCATGGCCTTGCTGATATTGGGCAGGGAAACGTCCACGGACAGATATTCGATGGGCATGGCGCCCGTAAAGTATTCATTTTGCACATCGATGACGAGCAGGGCGCGGCGTGGTGTGGTGCTAATTGGATTGGACATGGGTGACTCCTGGAATGGTTGAAAGAGGAAAGGCTTCCTCCATACAGCCATTCTCGGCCTCCGCGCCGCAAACAAAAAGTGGCCCGAAGGCCTATCTGCGATAAAATCGGGCCATGCCTATCTCCATCGCCCCCTCTTCCCCCTTGACGGTCGCCGTGATCGCCTTCGACGGCATGACGCCCTTCCACCTGTCCGTGCCTTGCCTGGTGTTTGGCGCCCAGACGGACGAGACTGATCTGCCCCATTTTCACGTGCGCGTCTGCGCCGCCGACGCCGTGCCCCTGCGCACGCCTGCCGGTTTTACGATTGCACCTGAGTTCGGCCTGGAAGGTCTCGATGGCGCCGATATCGTCATCATGCCCGCCTGGCACGACGATTGCCGCGACGCACCGGCGCTGCTGGTCCAGGCACTGCAAGGCGCCCAGCGGCGCGGCGCGCGCATGGTGGGCCTGTGCCTGGGCGCATTTCCACTGGCGCAGGCCGGCTTGCTGGACGGCAAGAGCGCCACCACGCACTGGGGCATGGCCGACGCGCTGGCGGCGCGCCATGGCAAGGTCAGGGTCGAGCGCGACATGCTGTATGTGGACGATGGCGGCGTGCTGACGTCGGCGGGCGTGGCGGCCGGGCTCGATTGTTGTTTGTATTTGCTGCGCCAGTTGGCCGGTGCCGAAGTGGCTAACCGGGTAGCGCGGCGCCTGTTGGTGGCGCCGCACCGGCAGGGCGGGCAGGCGCAATTCATCGAGCGGCCCTTGCCCGTGTCCGGCAGCGAAGGGCGCTTTGCCGAGGTGCTCGCTTGCGTGACGGCAAGCCTGGGCATGGCGCACAGTATCGATGCGCTGGCAGCACGGGCCGCCATGAGCCGGCGCAACTTTACCCGGCATTTCCGCCAGGCGACTGGCACGTCTTTTAAACAGTGGCTGCTGAACCAGCGCTTGGCGCACGCACAAGGCATGCTGGAAAAAAGCGAGGCTTCGATCGATGTGGTGGCGCAAGAGGCCGGCTTCGGCACGGCCCTGTCGCTACGCCAGCACTTTCGCGCCAGCCTGCAGACGTCGCCGTCGGCGTACCGCAAGCTGTTCCGGGAGAAGTTGGTGCGCAGCACAGAATAAGCAAAGGATAAGCAAAGGACAAGATTACTTGCGCGGCTCGTGTATCCGGTATTTCTTCACTACGCCCGCGTGGTCGAACATGACGGCCACTTCGCGCGTGCCTTTTTCGCCCAGCAGGGGAAGCAAACGCGTCACGCTGGGGGCTTGCAGCTGGTTCTTGTAGACCCACACTTCATAGCCGGGATCGAAGCTGACGACGGTGGCGTTGCCCAGGGCCGCGTCGAGGTCGAGGCGGGTGGTTTTGCCAACCTGGATGTTTTGATAGATGGCGCCATTTGCTGGCGCGCGGTTGACCTTGTATTCACTGGCGGTGCACATGGCCACGGCCAAGCCCGCGAGGCAGGAAAATGCCAGTTTCATCAATGTGTTCATGCAGACTCCCAGTGTGCATCACTGCTTCCAATCTCAGAGGGGACGGGCGTGATGTCAGGATGGGAGTGTGCTTGCGAAGCAGGCAATGTGCTACCGGATTATACAAAGTCGCAAAATTTGATGCTGTTGGTACTGGTGTGCGGTACTTTTAACGGCTCTGCAGCACCTCGGTCGAGAGCGCCAGGGTTTCCTTGATTTCTTCCATCACGACATAGCTTTTCGATTGCGCGGCGCCCGGCAGCTGCAGCAGCATGTCGCCCAGCAGTTTGCGGTACTCGGCCATTTCGTGGATGCGCGCCTTGATCAGGTAGTCGAAGTCGCCCGAGACCAGGTGGCATTCCTGCACTTCGGGAATTTGCAGCACTTCGCGGCGAAATTGCTCGAAGGCGGACGCCGATTTCTGATTCAGCGTAATCTCGACAAAGACGAGCAGCTTGGCGCCCAGCGCGGCCGGGTTCACCTTGGCGTGGTAGCCCGTGATGACGCCGTCGCGCTCCATGCGCTTGACGCGCTCGATGCAGGGCGTGATGGACAGGCCCACCTGTTCACCGAGGTCTTTCATCGAGATACGGCCATCCTGTTGCAGGATGCGCAGGATGTGGCGGTCCAGCTTATCCAGCCCGCGTGCTGATTCTTTAAGTATTCTCATGATTTATTGCTGAATTTCTCGATTTATACGTGAACAAATGCTGGCTCTTTCCCAATATGATAGCGGTAAATCTGGCAGTTTGCCCTAAAATTAATTGAGGAAATTATGCGTATTGTGATTCTGGGTAGCGGCGTCATCGGCGTCACCAGTGCTTACTATCTGGCCAAGGCAGGACACGAGGTGACCGTCATCGACCGCCAGCCGGGCCCGGCACTGGAAACCAGCTTCGCCAACGCGGGACAAATCTCGCCCGGCTACGCTTCGCCATGGGCCGCGCCCGGCATTCCATTGAAAGCCGTGAAGTGGATGATGCAGCGCCACGCGCCACTGGCTATTTCGCTCGACGGCAGCGCCGCCCAGCTTAAATGGATGTGGCAGATGTTGCGTAATTGCACCCCGGAGGCGTATGCCGTCAACAAGGAACGCATGGTGCGTCTGGCCGAGTACAGCCGCGACTGCTTCAAGATCTTGCGCGCCGAGGCAGGCATCAGCTACGAAGGCCGCCAGCAAGGTACGATGCAATTGTTCCGTACCGAAAAGCAATACAACGACGCCTCGAAAGACATCGAAGTGCTGAAAGACGCGGGTGTGCCGTTTGAAATCCTGCAGCGCGATGAACTGTCGCGCGCGGAACCGGCCCTGGAAGCGGTCAAGGGCAAGCTGTTCGGCGGCCTGCGCCTGCCCAACGATGAAACCGGCGATTGCCAGCTGTTTACCACGCGCCTGTCCGAGATGGCCGTGGCGCTGGGCGTGAAGTTCCGTTATGGCATGGCGATCGACGCGCTGCTGACGCAGGGCGACGAGATTGCCGGCGTGCAATGCGGCGCCGAAATCGTCAAGGCCGACTCTTACGTGGTGGCGCTGGGTTCCTACTCGACGGGCCTGATGCAGCCGCTGCTAGACATTCCCGTGTATCCATTGAAGGGCTATTCGATCACCGTGCCTATCGTCAACGCGGCCAAGGCGCCCGTCTCGACCATCCTCGATGAGACGTATAAAATCGCCGTGACGCGTTTCGACGACCGCATCCGCGTGGGCGGCATGGCGGAAATCGCCGGCTACAACCTGGGCCTGAACCCGCGCCGCCGCGAAACGCTGGAAATGGTCGTCAACGACCTGTTCCCTGGCGGCGGCAATACGAGCGAAGCCACGTTCTGGACGGGCTTGCGCCCGATGACGCCGGACGGCACGCCGATTGTCGGGCGCACGCCGCTGCGCAACCTGTTCCTGAACACGGGCCACGGCACCCTGGGCTGGACCATGTCCTGCGGTTCGGCGCAATTGCTGGCCGACCTGATGTCGTCGAAAAAACCGGCCATCCTGGCCGACGACCTGTCCGTCAGCCGCTATAGCGGCGCGCGTGGCAATGTCAAACTGCAACACGCGGTAGCCTGAGATGGCGGCCAGCATGCCTGCAAAAGAGCGTAGCGGCGCCATCCTGACGGTGGACCTGGATGCCGTGCGCGCCAATTACCGCTTGCTGCGCGACAAGGCCCATCCGGCCGCCTGCTCGGCCGTGGTGAAGTCCGACGCATATGGCCTGGGCGCCGCGCAAGTGGGCGCGGCCCTGTATGAGGAAGGCTGTCGGCATTTCTTCGTGGCGCACCTGGAAGAAGGCATCAGCCTGCGTCCGCACGTGGCGCTCGATGCGGAAATTTTCGTGCTGCACGGCCCGCCCGTCGGCACGGAGAGCGAATTCACGACGCATGGCCTGACACCTGTACTCAACAGCGAGCCGCAGGTGGCCGGCTGGCGCGCGCACGCAAAAGCGCTGGGCAAGATCCTGAATGCCAACGTGCAGGTCGACAGCGGCATGTCGCGCATGGGCTTGTCGCCGCAGGAAATCGATGGCTGGCTGGCGGACGCGCACTTTCTTGATGGCATCAAAGTGCGCTACCTGATGAGTCACCTGGCCTGCGCCGACGAGCGTAGCAACCCGATGAATGGCGAGCAACTGGCCCGCTTCATCGCGATTCGCGCCCGCTTGCCGCAATACCGCGCCAGCCTGGCCAATTCCTCGGGCATCTTCTTGTCGCCCGACTACCATTTTGACCTGGTGCGCCCGGGCGCGGCCCTGTATGGCATCGCGCCACAGGCCGACGCGCCCAATCCCCTGCAAGCGGTGGTGCGCCTGCAGGGCAAGATCATGCAGACGCGCACGATTGCCGCCGGCGACCATGTGGGCTACAGCCGCCGCTACACGGCCAGCGAGCCGCGCCAGGTGGCCACTGTTTCCGTCGGTTACGCCGATGGCTGGCTGCGCAGCATGAGCAACCAGGGCCTGGCCATTGTCGATGGCGTGAAAGTGCCGCAGATCGGCGCCATCTCCATGGACTCCATCACCCTCGACGTCAGCGCCATCGCCCAAGAACGCGTGGTGCCCGGCAGCCTGGTCGACCTGATCTGCGCCGAACACCCGGTCGACGCCGTGGCCGCCATGGCCAATACCATCGGCTATGAAGTGCTGACCAACCTGGGTGGGCGTTATTATCGCCAATACACAGGTTTGGCGCAGTCTGCAAGGTAGCGCGCGATACCGTTCATTGTGTGGCAAGATAGCCTTGGTGTGAATTTCACTCCGGGGCTTTTCTTTAACCGTGATCGGGGATTTCTATGAGTCAATATAACGTTGCTATCATCGTCGGCAGCCTGCGCAAGGATTCTTTCAACCGCCAGCTGGCCGACGCCATCATCAAGCTGGCGCCGCCCGAGTTTTCTTTCAAGCACATTGAAATTGGCGACTTGCCGCTGTACAACCAGGACGACGATGGCGCGCAGGCCGAACAGGTGCTGCGCCTCAAAACCGAGATCGCCGACGCGCAAGCCTTGCTCTTCCTCACGCCCGAATACAACCGCTCGATTCCCGGCGTGCTCAAAAACGCGATCGATCATGCTTCGCGTCCTTATGGCCAGAATGCATGGGGCGGCAAGCCGGGCGCCGTGCTGGGCGTCTCCGTGGGCGCCACCGGCACGGCGCTGGCGCAGCAGCATTTGCGCAATGTGCTCGCTTACCTCGATGTGCCGCTGCTGGGCCAGCCCGAAATGTTTATCCACGCCAAGGATGGTTTGTTTGACGAGCACGGCGGCATAGGCGCTGCCAGCCTGGGCTTCTTCCAGGGCTGGATGCAGCGCTATGTGGAATGGGTCAAGAAGCACGCTATCCACGCTTGATGCTGGTCGCTTGACTCTCCATTTTTGATGCATATCGAGGCGGCAAGGTAGGATGTTGCCGCCAGTCCACATTCTTTGCCGCCTGACGCCAGCAATTGAATGTTGGCATGGCTTACTCGGTATAATGCACTCTTTCTTTATCGCAATATTGTGTATTTATTACCGGTGCCATGTGGACTAAACCTGTTCTGCGCATAAATTTGCGCCGCTTGATCGTGCTCGTGGCGTTTGTCAGTGCCGTGGTATCGCTCGCCAACACTTTTTATGCCAGTTACCGGGTGCAGCGCCAATTGCTGATCGATACCACCCTGGAAGCAAACCATGCATATGCGAGCAAGCTGGCCAGCACGGCCGAGGATTTCCTGCAGTCGGCGCGCCAGCAACTGGCTTACAGCGCCGCCAACCTGCCGTCGCGCATGGACGATGACGCCTGGCTGAGCGCAGAGGCGCAGCGCCTGCGCCTGCAAACCAACAGTTTTAATTCCGCACTCATCGTCAATAGCCTGGGCAAGGTGCTGGGCGTGTCGCCGGAAGCGCTGGCCTTGAAAAACCGCCAGCTCGATTCGCTGGGCGCCGCGCAAGCCTTGAGCGAGCGCCGCCCCCTGATTACCCAGCCGTACGTCTCCTCGGCCGGCAACCTGGTGGTGTTCATTTCGCATCCCATCTTCGGCAAGGGTGGACGCTACCTGGGCTATGTGGGCGGCAGCATTTACCTGAAACAGAAAAATATCCTGTACACCATGCTGGGCCAGCACTACTACCGCGACGGTTCCTACATTTACGTGGTGGACCAGAACCGGCGCTTGTTGTATCACCCGGACCCCCAGCGCCTGGGCAACGTGAACGGCGCCAATGACGTGATCGACTCCATCATTGTCGACCAGGGGAGCGGCAGCCAGCGCATGCTCAACAGTCAGGGCGTGGACATGCTGGCTGGCTACGCCGTCATGCCCTCGACGGGCTGGGGCATCGTGGCGCAGCGGTCGACGGCGATGACCCTGGCGCCGCTGAACCAGCTGATGGCCAATACGGTGTGGCATTCCCTGCCGGTCGCCTTGCTGAGCCTGCCGTTCATCTGGTGGCTGGCCAGCCTGATTTCGCGGCCCCTGATGCAACTGGCCGAGGGCGCGCGGCGCATGGACACGCCGGGCACGGCCGAGCAGCTTGCCGCCATCCGCTCCTGGTATGTTGAGGCGGCGCAGATCAAGAAAGCCTTGCTGAAAGGCTTGGCGCTGCTGCAGAACAAGATCGGCAAGCTGAATTCGGACGTGCAGACGGACCCGCTGACGGGCCTGTCCAACCGGCGCGGCATGGCGGTGGCGCTGGACGCATGGCAGGCGCAAACGCGGCCGTTTTCCGTCATCGCCATCGATATCGACCATTTCAAGCAAGTCAACGATCAGTGGGGGCATGGCGTCGGTGATGACGTCATCCTGCGCCTGGCGCAGCTGATGCGCGCCTGTTCGCGCGATGCCGACGTGCTGTGCCGCAACGGCGGCGACGAATTCATCATGCTCTTGCCCGACGCTGACCTCGACGCGGCCATGCAGGTGGCCGAGCGCCTGCGCGCCAGGGTGGCCGACGCCGTGATTGCCGGCGCCGGCGCCATCACGGTATCGCTGGGCGTGGTCTCGTCGGTGCGCGAGGAGGGCAGCGCGGAAGCCGTGCTACTGGCCGCCGATGCAGCGCTGTATGTGGCCAAGCAAAACGGGCGCAACTGCGTGGGCATCACGGAACCCGCCTGAGCCGCCCCTGTTTTATCGGCGCCTATCGGCATCCCCTCCAGGGAGTGGGCGCACGATGATTAATCGCAAATATAGGCTTGACCTTCCTCATATGGGAAGGTTTATAGTCATGCCATGAACCGTGCCTTTTTCCGCTTTCTCGCCCGCTCGCTGCTCTGGCTGCTGGCCGTCACGCTGCCCTTGCAGGGCTTTGCGTCGGCCATGCGCAGCTGCTGCGTGGACGAGCTTGCGGTAGTTGTCACGGTCATGCAGGCGCCAGCCCCGCAGTGCCACAATATGGCTGATATGCAGGTCCAGGATCAGCCGGTGCAGATGAAGATGGCGACGGGCGATGGCGCTGCCATGCAGCATGGCCACGATTGCAGCAACCATGGCGCCTGCACGGTGGGCGCCTCGGTGCCAGCGGGCATGCCCAAGCTGCAAGCCTTGAGCCTGCGCGCGCCGCCACCGGCGCTGGCGCCCGATCCCCTGTTCGCCGGGCATATACCGTCCGGCCTCGAACGTCCCCCGAGAATGACGCACTCCGCCTGACCGCCCGTGAACCTGGCGGTGCCGCAGTGGCATGTCACTGCACCTTGCACCGGCTAAGCCAGAGTTCCATCCGCGCGCCCGCCGCGCCATACCCTGTCATTCAAGGATTACCATGAAGCACCTACTTTGCCTCACGCTGGCTGCGTGCGCCGCGCTGCCGCTCGCTGCCAGCGCCGCCAATCCAGCCCCTCCCGCCGCAACAATTGCCGCCCCGCAAGAGGCGCAAGCGCCCGTGCCTGTTACCAGCTACCGTTCCGCCTTCGACGGCTACCGCCCCGCTGCAGAGGACGACGCCACGCCCGACCAGGCCTGGCGCGCCTTGAACCAGAAAGTTGGCGCCGCCGGCGGGCACATGGGCCACGCGATGAAGATGGACGGCCACAAGATGCCGATGCCGATGCCGCAGGATAAGGATCAAGATCAAGCCATGCCCAAGCCTGCGGACAAGCCCGCCACCAAGGTGGACACCAAGGTGGGGGCGCAACACCACCATGAAGGACACTGAGATGGCCCGCTACAAAAAATCGTATTGCCTTACGCCGCTGGCGCTGGCGGCCGTCCTGCTGCTGGGCGGCTGCACCAGTTTCAGCCGGGACGGCGGCATGCAGACTGTGTCCGCGCTGGCCGACGCCCGCACGGGCGCGCCCGACGCGCTGGCCGACAAGGGCGGCGCGGACAAGCTGGCGCAGCTGCTGGCCCAGCCTTTGGACGCCGACAGCGCCGTGCGCATCGCGCTGATGAACAACCACGGCTTGAAAGTGGCGCTGGCCGAGCTGGGCGCGTCCGAAGCGGACC
This sequence comes from Janthinobacterium woesei, assembly GCF_051380875.1. Classification (NCBI taxonomy): domain Bacteria; kingdom Pseudomonadati; phylum Pseudomonadota; class Betaproteobacteria; order Burkholderiales; family Oxalobacteraceae; genus Janthinobacterium; species Janthinobacterium woesei. Next base: position 17,314 of record NZ_JBNYXW010000010.1, on the reverse strand, counting down.
TGGTGCAAGCGGGGCGCTTGCGCAATCCGGGCCTGTCGTTCGGCCGCTCGCACGGCAGCCACGGCAATGAAATCGACCGCGGCGTGAGTTTCGACCTGGCCGGCCTGCTGACCATGCCCCTGCGCGTGAATATCGAGCGGGGCCGCTTCGAGCAAGCCAAGCTGCAGGCCGCAGCTTCCGCCGTGCAGCTGGCAGCGAACACGCGCCGCGCCTATTTCGACGCCGTGGCGGCCGGGCAGACGGAACAGTTCATGCAACGCGCGCTGGTGTCGGCCGAGGCGGGCGCCCAGCTGGCTACGCGCTTGCAGCAGGCGGGCAACTGGAGCCGCCTCGACCAGGCGCGCCAGCAAGTGTTTTATGCGGACGCCGTCAGCGATCTGGCGCGCGCGCGCCACCAGGCATTGGCCACGCGCGAGCACCTGACGCGCCTGCTGGGCCTGTGGGGCAAGCAAACAAGCTTTGCCTTGCCCGAGCGCCTGCCCGATTTGCCCACCCAGGCGGTCGAGGCCGGCAATATCGAGGCGCAGGCGATGGAGCAGCGCCTCGACGTGCAGATGAGCAAGATCGACGCGCACGCCACGGCCAGCGCGCTGGGCCTGTCGAAGGTGACGGGTTTCATCAATGTGCTCGACGTGGGCTACAGCAACAAGAGTAGCAGCGAAGCGCCGCGCGAAAACGGCTATGCAGTGTCGTTGGAGTTGCCCCTGTTCGACTGGGGCACGGCGCGCAATGCCAAGGCGCAAGCCTTGTACGAGCAGTCGTTGCAGCGTACGGCGGGCACGGCCGTGCGCGCCCGCTCCGAAGTGCGCGAGGCGTATTCGAGCTACCGCACGGCCTACGACCTGGCGCGCCACTACCGCGATGAAGTCGTGCCGCTGCGCAAAACGATCTCGCATGAAGTATTGCTGCGCTACAACGGCATGCTGGCCAGCGTGTTTGAATTGCTGGCCGACGCGCGCGAACAGGTCGCCAGCGTCAACAGCGCCATCGAAACCCAGCGCGATTTCTGGATCGCCCAAACGGAGTTGCAATCGGCCATCAATGGCAGCGGCCCAAGTGTGGCAACTGTGGCAACTGAGGCAAAGGAATAATGATGATTACACGTAGAAACTTTTTCATGAATGCGGGCGCCGTCGCCCTGAGTGCGGCTGCCGTCAGCCGCGTCGGTGCGGCATCCCTGCCGGAAGCGGCCAGCATGGCGGGCGCGGACACGAAAGCGCCGCCGCCACCGCCGAACGGGCGTCCATTCAATCCTGTCGTCACCCTGAATGGCTGGTCCTTGCCTTGGCGCATGAACAACAACGTCAAGGAGTTCCATCTGGTGGCCGAGCCCGTCGTGCGCGAGCTGGCGCCCGGCATGATGGCCAATCTGTGGGGCTATAACGGCCAGTCGCCAGGCCCGACCATCGAAGTGGTGGAGGGCGACCGCGTGCGCATTTTTGTAACCAATAAATTGCCGGAACACACCAGCGTGCACTGGCATGGCCAGCGCCTGCCCAACGGCATGGATGGCGTCACTGGCCTGACACAGCCCGGTATTGCCCCAGGTAAGACCTTTGTCTATGAATTCATCGCCAAGCGGCCCGGCACCTTCATGTACCACCCGCATGCCGATGAAATGACGCAGATGGCGATGGGCATGATGGGTTTCTGGGTGACGCACCCGAAAGACCCGAATTTCATGAAGGTGGACCGCGATTTCGTCTTCCTGCTCAGCAATTATGACATTGACCCTGGCAGCTACACGCCGAAGATCATGACCATGACCGATTTCAATCTGTTCACCTTCAATAGCCGCGTCTTCCCCGGCATCGACCCGATGGTGGTGCGCCAGGGCGACAGGGTGCGCGTGCGCGTGGGCAACCTGACCATGACGAACCATCCGATCCACATGCATGGCCACGAATTCGAGGTCACGGGCACCGATGGCGGCTGGACGCGCTCCGAGTCGCGCTGGCCCGAAGTGACCACCGACGTGGCCGTCGGCCAGATGCGCGCCGTGGAATTTACTGCCACCGACCTTGGCGACTGGGCTTTCCACTGCCACAAGTCGCACCACACGATGAATGCCATGGGGCATGACGTGCCGACCATGATCGGCGTCGACCACCAGGGCGTGGCGGCGAAGATCAACCAGCTCGTGCCCGGCTACATGGTGATGGGCGAGCGCGGCATGGCCGACATGGGCGAGATGCAGATGCCGATCCCCGACAACACCTTGCCGATGATGGCCGGCGACGGCCCGTTCGGCGCCATCGGCATGGGTGGCATGTTTACCACGGTGAAGGTGCGCAAGGATCAAAAGCCGGGCGACTACCGCGATCCGGGCTGGTACCAGCACCCGGCAGGCAGCGTGGCGTATGAATGGACGGGCGCCTTGCCGGAACCGGTGCGCAGCCAGGGCAAGGGCAAGCTGCCGGCCAAGGGCGGCGTCGAGATGACGGTGCGCAAACCGGCCGGACACACAGGGCATTAAGACTTGCTGTTGATGCCGAAAAACAAGGGCTTGCCTAACATGGCAAGCCCTTGTTTTTGTTGATGCAGATCAAGAAAGTGTTGTTATGTGACAATAAGCGCATTTTTCCCATCCTCTTTTCTCTATATTCAAGTCAAGATGCTTCCTGGAAATTCTTTGCAGGTTTGATCGCTAAAAAAATGGAGGAGTCATGTTGAATCAGATGAAGGTGGGCACGCGTTTGCTGGCGGCATTCTTTTGTGTAGCGCTGATGGGCGCCATCGTGGCCGGGATAGGGATCTTCAACATGGGCAAGATCGATACTATGGCCGGGCAGATGTACAACAATGAATTGCTGGGCTTGTCATATATCAAGGAAGCCAATATCGCCTTGATCAAGGTGGGCCGGGCGCGCAGCAATTTCCTGCTGGCAACCACGGACGAAGAGCGTAGCCGGCGCCTGGCCGATATCGCCAAATTCCTCGAAGCGAACAAAAGCCAGCTGGCCAAGGCCCGGCCCCTGTTCGTCACGGCGGCCGCTAAGGAATTGTTCGACCGCTTTGCCGCCGTCGATGTCGAGTACGTCACGACCATGCAGCAGGCGCTGACGCTGGCGGCCACCGAGCCGCTGGCCCAGCGCAGCCCGCAGCTGACGGAGCTGCTGAGCAAGACGCGGCTGCATGCCGATGAGCTCGATGGCGTGCTGGAAAAACTGTCCCTGCAGAAGGAAGAGCGGGCCAAGGATGCCGCCGCGCAAGCGTCCAGCGTGTACCAGGCCAGCCGCATTTTCATGCTGGCGCTGGTGCTGGGCAGCGTGGCCGCCGGCCTGGGTCTGGGCGTGCTGATCACGCGGGGACTGACGCGCCAGCTGGGCGGTGAACCGGCGTATGCTGTCAGGATCGCCGGCGCTATCGCCGAGGGCGACCTCTCCGTGGATATCCGCACGGCCAGCCACGACAGCGCCAGCTTGCTGTTTGCCATGAAAACCATGCGCGACAAGCTGGTGGGCATCGTCAGCCAGGTGCGTTCCGGCACGGATACCATCAATACGGCGTCCGGCGAAATCGCCCAGGGCAACCTGGACCTGTCGTCGCGCACGGAAGAGCAGGCAAGTTCCCTGGAAGAAACGGCGTCGTCGATGGAAGAGCTGACGTCGGCCGTGCGCCAGAATGCCGACAACGCGCGCCAGGCCAATGTACTGGCCGGCGCCGCTTCCGACGTGGCGGGCAAGGGCGGCGCGGTGGTGGGCCAGGTGGTGCAGACCATGGAATCGATCAACGCTGCCTCGCGCAAGATCGTCGACATCATCAGCGTCATCGACGGCATCGCCTTCCAGACCAACATCCTGGCCTTGAACGCGGCCGTGGAAGCGGCCAGGGCGGGCGAGGAGGGGCGCGGCTTCGCCGTCGTGGCAGCCGAGGTGCGCAACCTGGCGCAACGCTCGGCCAGTGCCGCCAAGGAAATCAAGACCCTGATCGGCGACTCTGTCGAGCAGGTGGAAATCGGTTCCAGGCTCGTGCATGACGCGGGCAAGACGATGGACGAGGTGGTTGTCAGCGTGCGCCAGGTGGCCGATATCATGCAGGAAATCACGGCTGCCAGCGCCGAGCAGAGCGCCGGCATCGAGCAAGTCAACCAGGCCGTGCTGCAAATGGACCAGGTGACGCAGCAAAATGCGGCCCTGGTGGAAGAGGCAGCGGCGGCGGCAGAATCGCTGCAGGAGCAGGCGCAGGTGCTGACGGAACTGGTCGGCGTGTTCCGCCTGCATGCCCAGGCGGAAAACATCGCCGTGCGGCCCGCCAGCAATGTGACGCCGCTGCGCCGTCCTGCCGCCGTGGCCAGGCAGGGCGTGCGGCGCCTGGCCTGAGCGCTGGCGGCGAGCACAAGTGCCGGGGCGGTGGTAGGCTGTCGCTATCGTCCATTACTGCCGGGTCTGCCATGCCGTCTCGTTTCGCCATCCCGCTGTTGAGTCTGGGGTTTGAGGTGCAATGGAACAGAAAACCGGGTTAAACAGTTTCCCGGAGCTTTCATATACCAGGTAGCGCACTGTCGCGAGCTGGACCTCGACGCTTAGTCACACATGCCACTTCAAACTAGTCCTCACGCACCCTCATTTGGTGCGTGAAGGGGGTAGTGCCAAGTTGCGTCGCCTCTGACATTCGAAGCAAATCCACCGTGTCATCCTGTTGCGTAGCACGTAGTGTCCAGAATCGAACGGAACACCGCTACCATGTGTGCTGCAATAGCGACGGCCCGTTGTTCTGGCAGTGGCTTCAGTCAGTTTGGTCAGGTCGTTGGCCATGCATTCATCCGGATATAACCACACGATTACTGTAAGTAAAGATTACGCCAAGCTGATCACTGCGGCGACAAGCTATGTTCTTGCAGAACTAAGAGTGCTCCTACCTCCCCTGGGCTTGTGATCCTATTCCATAACTTTGACTCGCACTCCATGATGGCACCTGAACTACAGCAGTTCCGGTTCGGGCAGCCAAGGCAGTACGTACGCTCAACACCTCGCTGATAGTTTCCAAATACACAATAATGACGATGCGAACTTAGTTTCGACAAGCAGTTGGCTTGTCGTCGTCCGGTAATTCGGCGCGTGCAGGGCGTCACACCCGCACAGCATGCTGCCGCTGAGAGCCAGAGTCATAAGAACGACCACTGATTAATAAGTTGCTGCAGCGATATCGCTGAGGCTCGCCCGGTCGGCGATCATCTCATTACACCTTTTAAGGAGTTGTCATGCGTGCACTGGTCTACCATTCTGCTCACGACGTCAAGGTCGACACAGTACCCGACCCCGTTATCCAGGAGCCGGACGATATCATCCTCAAGATCTCCGCGACTGCCATCTGCGGCTCCGACCTGCATCTCTACCGTGGCAAGGTGCCAGGCATGAAAGAAGGCGATATCATGGGCCACGAATTCATGGGCATCGTCGTCGATGTCGGGCCTGCCGTCACGAAGCTGCAGAAAGGCGACCGCGTCGTTGTGCCCTTCGTGATCGCCTGCGGCAGCTGCTTCTTCTGCGACATGCACCTGTTTTCCGCCTGCGAGACGACCAATCCCGACCGCGGCACCATAATGAACAAGAAGTCACTGCGCTCGGGCGCGGCACTGTTCGGTTTCAGCCATATGTATGGCGGCGTACCCGGCGGGCAAGCCGAGTACGTGCGCGTGCCGAAAGCGAATGTCGGTCCCATCAAGATTCCCAATAATCTCGAAGACGAGCAAGTACTCTTTCTCAGCGACATCCTGCCAACGGGCTACCAGGCCGTCAAGAACGCCGGTGTGGGGCCGGGATCGAGCCTGGCCATCTTCGGCGCCGGCCCAGTCGGCCAAATGGCTGCGGCCAGCGCCCGCATGCTCGGCGTTGAGAAAATCTTCATGATCGACCACCACGCCTACCGCCTCGACTTCGCCAAGGCCACGTACGGCGTGATACCGATTAATTTCGATGACGCCGATGCTGCCGAAGTCATCATTGAAAACACCAACTATCGCGGTGTCGACGCCGTCATCGATGCCGTCGGCTTCGAAGCCAAGGGCAGCGCCCTGGAAACCACGCTGGCGGCGCTGAAGCTCGAAGGCAGCAGCGGCAGCGCGCTGCGCCAGTGTATTGCCGCCGTGCGTCGCGGCGGCACTGTCAGCGTGCCCGGCGTCTATGCGGGTTTCATTCACGGTTTCCTGTTCGGCGACGTCTTTGAAAAAGGCATCGGCTTCAAGACCGGGCAAACCCATGTGCAGCACTTTATGCCGGAGCTGTTGCAATTTATCGACGAAGGCAAGTTGCGTCCGGAAGTGCTTATCTCCCACCGCATGAATCTGGAACAGGCACCAGACGGCTACAAGATGTTCGACAAAAAAGACGACGCCTGCAGGAAGATCGTGTTGCGCCCTTAGCAAGCGGGTGTATGAACGCATGCCAAGTAATGGAGATCGAATTGGCCGCAGGCACATGCGCCCCTAATGCCACAATCTAAACGCTTCATGTGTGATTTTACGAACAGACTTGCACATGGAAGATGCCGATAGTGGAGATTCCGCAAAAGCGTTAAAGGAGTGATGACCATGAAATACATGCCGAAAGAAATTGTGTGGGTGGCCTTCCTGGCGTGCATCGGTTCGGCTTGGGCAAGTGACCAAGACCCTGCGAAGATGAATGAGCGACCAGCTTCGACTAGCCCAGCTATGATCGATGCCGACAATACCAAACTGAACGCGCGCGATGCCGGTAATGCAGAGGTGACGCCGCAGGCACAGTCTAATGCCAAGGCCGACCGTGAGGTTCTAGCGGCGGTGCGCAAAAGCATTGTCAAAGATAAATCGCTGTCGACCTATGCGCACAACGTGAAAATCCACTTCAGCGCCGGCGTCGTGACGCTGCGCGGTCCCGTCAAAAGTGACGACGAAAAGAACAAGCTTTCCGCGCTGGCCAAGTCGGTCGCCGGGGTAAGCGCTGTAGACAATCAAGTAGATGTCAAAACCCATTAATTCGGAGAATCATCATGAACACTGCAGTCTATTGCATTGCGCAAAATCAAACGCAAACTGAGAACATCGTCGATAGCCTCAAGAACGCCGGCTTTTCCAACGATGCGATCTCGGTGCTGTTTCCAGATAAGTCCGGCACACGCGACTTCGCACACGAACAGAACACGAAAATGCCTGAGGGTGCAACTACCGGCGGCATTGCCGGCATGGGCACAGGCGCCATTTTGGGATGGCTCGCCGGCATCGGCTCCTTGGCCATTCCAGGTGTTGGCCCATTTATCGCAGCAGGCCCGATCATGGCGGCCCTGGGCGGCGCGGCCGTCGGTGGTGCGGCTGGCGGCCTCATCGGTGGATTGGTCGGCATGGGCATTCCAGAATACGAGGCAAAGCTTTATGACGGCAAAGTCCGTGATGGCAACATCCTCATCTCGGTACATACCAACCAATCGGACCAAGTAACTGCGGCCAAAGAGATCTTTGAACGGGAGAAAGCAACGGACATCAAATCTACCTCCGAATCGCACGCCCCTGCGAACAGCTAGACGTTTCTCGCTCGAGGCACCGTTAGATCTGCATGCCAAGAAAGGACTGGATGGGTCCCTGCAGCGTCAGACTTCGGCATGAGCTAGACGCAGTCGCAAACGTCATATGCCGGCCGAGCCCTGTTCAGCGGTCACCGTCATGAAGCACATGAACTGGGGGGGCTAGTCGGGCTACTGCCTTGCACCAAACAATCAGCTAGTCACAGTCCTACGCAAAAGCAGGTGAAAGTCTGATGATATAGCCCTACAGACGCCCTAAGATTGATTCCCCGGCGACATTATCGGCTGATGACGTTGACCAGGTTTACAACCACATTGGAGATCATCATGACTGCATCAAACAAAGGCGGGTAATCAAGGCAGCAATACCCCATCGGGAAGCGATTCCAAAGGATCGAAGGCGAGTTCCAGCGATAGCAAACAGTCGCAAGGGGGTAGTGGGAACCAAGGCGGCAGCAAGTCGGACTCGTCGCAAAGCGGCGATACGGGCAACCGCGGCTTTGCTTCGATGGATCCAGAAAAACAGCGTGAAATCGCTGCCGAGGGCGGCCGCGCGGCACATGCTTCCGGTAACGCTCACGAATTCACGACCAAAGAAGCACGCGAAGCCGGCGCCATGAGCCACAAGAACGATGGTAACCAGCAGAGCGACAGCAGTTCGGGCGGAAAATCCGATGGTGGTCAGTCGGGCGGCGGTACTCAGGGCGGCTCGGCGCGCTCCAGCTCGTCCGCGTCATCGTCGGGCAGCAATAAATCTGGTTCGGGTTCGGGTTCGCGTTCGAAATAAGACCACCATGGGCGCGCCGTAGCGCGTCCAATGACACAACAAGGAATCGACATCATGGCAACGACATCGAAATCAACGGAAGCAGCCGCTAATGGCCGTACCGTCAATACAGCGCAGGTAGACGCCATTGCCCTGCTGACTCAGGATCACAAAAACGTCAAAGTGCTGTTCGAACAATACGATGCGCTCAGCGACCGCTCGCGCGCGAGCAAGAAAAAACTGGCGACGCAAATTTGCCTCGAATTAACCAAGCACGCCACTGCAGAAGAAGAAATTTTCTATCCCGCCGTGCGCGAAGCGACGGGCGACGAGGATCTCATTGATGAGGCAACGGTCGAGCATGCCTCGGCGAAGGAATTGATTGCACAGATCCTGTCCATGAATCCCGACGAGGACCTTTACGACGCTAAAGTCAAAGTGCTGTCGGAGCAGATCGATCACCACGTTGGTGAAGAAGAAGGCGAAATGTTTCCCAAGGCACGCAAAGCCAATCTCGACCTGGACGGCTTGGGTGCAGCGATCAAAGCGCGCAAAGCCGAAATCGAACTTCCGCTATTGCAGTAGTAGCACCACGGCAGCGCGCTCCCGCGCGCTGCTTCTTGCGGATGCGGCCCTTGCCTCCGTTGTCCATGTGCATGCGACCAACGTGCCTCGTTTCTGCAGGCAAGATCCCCCCGTCCTCTCACGTACGTACGATTTTTCACCGTAACTGGGGTTAGAGGCACGCCGTTATACACAATTCTTGGCGTTGGCCCGGTTCCGTAATTTTCCCATTGTTTTCGCTGCGACATTGACCTCTTTCATCCCAAGCCAGATGGTCTTGACGCCCGGCTCTCCGTCGTTTTTCCGGCCAAGGAATCCGCCCAACTGGGCGATCAGACGCAGCACGTCGTTGAGCCTGGGTTTGTCCGGCATATCCTGATCATTCAACAGGTAAGCACCATGAATTTCGTCCGGGTCGAAGAACAGCGTGGCATCAAGGTCGGGACAGGTTCGCCCGCTACGCATCAGGTAAGCGATTCGCCAGGCGATGACCATGAACAAAGCCAGCGCACGTTCGAGCTTCTCGATCGTGCCCAGCTGCAGCGCCTCGACGCGGCAGGCGTTTTTCAGCACGTCGAACAGCATTTCGATTTCCCAGCGGGCTCGATACCAGTCGATCAAGGCGACGGCGTCGATGTCGTTGTCCACCGTGCGGTTCGTCAGCAATCGCCATTCGACCGGCGTGGCGCCGGTCGGCGCGCCGATTTCGCGTGCGACGACGCACGTGGCCGATACCGTCGCGCCTTTTCCCGCCGGAAGTTCGATGCGCCGCGCCCACAGTTGCTGGCGCACAGGACGCGCCTTCACGTCTTTGCGCGCCGGCATCTGGAAGCTGATCTCGCCCAACGGTGCACCTTCGGTGGTGTGCGCCCACAGCTTGTTGCCTTCGGGCAAACAGCGGTTGTGCTTGGCGCGTACCAGCCAGTCGGCCGGCGTGCCCAGCTCTTGAGCCCGTGCCATCAATGGCATCAGGTCGGCTTCGCGGTCGGCCACGTACACCAGGCGTGTGCCGGGCAATTCGGGTGCCATCTCGGCAATGCGCTCGTAGCCCTCGATCCAGCGCAGGCTTTCCTTCGGGCCGCCGCGCTGGCCGGCCTCATCCTTCAAAGTACGCGCCCACATCCACGCATTCAGCACGCCCAGCGGCTCTCGTTCGGGTGTCACTGCGTAAGTTGGATGCACATACATGCCGCGCTGGGCCTCGTAGCTCAGCGGCCCCAGCCCTTTGCTCTCCTGGCCGTTGAAATCGAGTTCCGTCGTGTCTTCCAGGCACAGGATGACGGGATAGGCCGCCATGCGCTGCTGGGTCTGTTGCCAGTGCGGCGCCATCAAGGTGCGCCAATCGACGCTGTCGTTGTCGAAAAACCGATACGCCGCCACCGTTTCGCTCCAGCCCAGGCTGGCCTTCGGGATGCTCGCCATCGGATCGGCTGCAAATCGTTCCATCAGTATTCTCGCTCGCTTGTTCAGGCGCGCATCACCCAAGTCCAGCTGTTCAAACTCCGTTGCTGCCCAGTGCGTCGATGCGGTCGCCAATTGATTTACCTAAAAGACGAGAGTAAACGCGAAAACGAGAAAGTTTACAAGGGCTGCCGCAACGCATTGAATGTAAACGGCTTTTTCGCCCACGCGCTCGACGGTCAGCACTTGTGTATAACGACGTGGGTTAGAGGTGCAATGGAACAGAAAATTGGGTTAAACAGTTTCGCGGAGCTTTCATATACCAGGTAGCGCCCTGTCGCGAGCTGACCTCAAAGCCTTAGTCACACATGCACTTCGAACTAGTCCGTACGCTCCCTCATTTGGTGAGTGAAGGGGGAAGTGCCAAGTTACGTCGCCGCTGACATTCGAAGCAAATCCACCGTGTCGTCCTGTTGCGTAGCACGCAGCTTCCGGAGTCGAACGGTACACCGCTACCATGTGTGCTGCAATGGCCACGGCCCGTTGTTCTGGCAGCGGCTTCAGTCAGTTTGGTCTGGTCATTTGGCCATGCATGTCATCCGGATATAAGCACACGATTACTGTAGGGACTGATGCTAACTATCGCCCCCGGTGTTAGCTGTCGAAAAGTGCTGGAAAATGTTAGCTTAATTCGTTTATTCAACGCCTATCACGAAATAATCTTGACATTAAGCATACGCTCAAATAGCCATACCGCCGAAATCAATATAATCAACGCAGATCCTGCCTGGAGTACGAATTTCCGATAGACGAAACTACGTCGTGCGACGAACGCGACTGGGAGAAACACTACAACAATAGCAATCTGCCCTAACTCAACTCCGATGTTAAAGCCTATCAGAGACAGCATCAACGACCCGGTAGGCAATCCAAGATCAAGCAGCACGCTGGCGAAACCGAAACCATGAATCAACCCGAAGGCAAATGCTACCAGAGCCAGACGACTGGTCATGGGCCAGATATTGTTTATTGCCGCTAGCATAACCGATACAGCAATTGCCGATTCGACAAACTGAGACGGCAGTGCTACCAAGCCAAGTGTCGCAACGGTCAGCGTTATTGAATGGGCCAATGTAAAGGCAGTTACGATCTTCAGCACCTCGAGCGCGGAGGAGCGGAATGTGTCGCGAGCTTGCCAGCTCCGGTCGCGCCACACCAATACCGCCGGCAGCAGTAGCGAAAGCAGGAACAAAATATGGTCGAAGCCGATCCAAATATGCCAAACGCCATGTTTGACGTAGTCACAAAACTGCCGCCAGCGCGACGGAGCCGCCAATTTCAGTGTCTGGTTGGCACTGTCGGGAGTGAAGATGGCGGTGGAGGTAAAGGCCCCATTTTCTAGACGAAGCAAACCTTTATGTTGTGGATCGAGATCAAACAGCAGCTTGTAGTCGAGGTTCAACGTGGAGACCTCGATTGGACACACAGCGTGCAGGCGCAGCACCGTATAAGCTCCGTCGCTGTGATCGTCGAGCAGCTGAGCCGATGACACCAGCGGGCAGCTCCCGCCCCCTGGCACCGCAATAATCAGGCGCGCTAGAGCATAGGCGGCGATATCGCCATGTTTAGCACGCACCTCCTCCCAGGTGAGTTCTCCGTTGCCATCGGCATCGAGACCGATGGCCATGTCGAGGTCACGCAGCGCAATGTCCCATTGACCGTCCACCTGCTTGCCGTGGACCCTCAAGGTCAGGTAGCTATCACTCGGTTTATGAGCCATTGCCGGCGCGGCGCACACGGCCAGCATCACTGTCAGTAATACGGAAAGCGCGCCCTTCACGTCCGCTGGCCCAGTGCACGCAGTTTCGCCAGCGGTCTGGCAATGGTCCGGTCCTCAATTTTGAATTTGGCGATCCAGTCAAGGGCAGTTTTGGCCGCAGTAACGTTGCCACTGGCAACCGCTGATTCGATCAGGATACGAAGATCGGCAGGTTCCTTTTGTACCGCCCAATTTAGCAGGGCCAGTCGCACGGCGGATTGTGAGTCGTTGTTCAGAACTAGCTCGAATCGGGCCTGCTCGCGTTGGTGGACAGTGTCTCCGCGCAGCATGGCCGCGTTGAACCGACTACGCAACGCTTCGGTCTGCGCCTTCGCATCGGTTGATCCGACGTTTTTTAGCGCGATCGCATACCGCAGCAGCAACGCATCGATGCGGCCTTTGTCCTTGAGCAGCTTGGCAACTTCGGTCGAGCGGCCACGGTCGAGCAGGAAGTCCGACCAGGCGCCAAGTAGGTAACTGTCTGGCTCTCCCGCGTCCAACGCCTGTCGGAATAGCGTGTCGGCCATCACGTCATCGCCGTTGCGCGCGGCCATTTCGGCCAGCAAAGTTTGTGTCCAGCCACGCACTTTCGGGTCAGTATCGGGATAACGCTCTAGCATCGCTTTCAAGCTGGAGAAGCTACTCTTGGCGTCGCCGTTCAGGCTGCCAACATTAGACAAACAGGTTTGCACGATCAATGCAGGTGCGCGCGAATACAGACGCATACAACTACCTTTGGCTGCGACGAGGTCGCCCGTCACCATCTGGACGGTGGCGCGTGTTAGCCACGCTTGGGCATTCCCGGTATCCCGTCGCAGCACGGTGTCGAGGTCGGCCAGTGCCGCCGCAAACCGGTGCGTGCTCTGAAATAGGGTGGCACGCAACACCAGTACCTCGTCTGGTGCGTCCCGCTGTTTCCACCATGGCGCCAGCGCCGCTTGCGCATAGCCCAGGTAACGCGGGTCACCTTCAATGCGGGCCTGCTCGATGTAGCGCCGCACAAGGATGCTCGCGAGTGGCAGGTTTTTTGGCTCTTTACTTAGTTCACTACGCAGTTTGAGAAGCTCGCGCTGGATGGGGTTGGCGCGGACTGGCAAGTACTCGATGACTTGCGCACCGTTTGCGGGTATGTAAGGTTTAGCAGAACAGGTGACGTTTAATAAAAATAATAGCAGCAGAATGGCGAGCGCGTGGTCCGGTCGGCAGTGAGGAAAATCCATGTTCATGGTGGCCTTTGAGAAAGTGGAACCCCCGCTTGTGAGAGCAAAAGGTTCCAGCCGCGCACTTTCACGCGCACTTAGCCCAGTGGCTGTGGCTCCGTGTCTTCCGGCGCGGTGACAACGGTGGCCTCGATGGAGACAGCCTCAGTGTCGTCAGGTGAATTTGCCGTCAATGCAGCGACGATGGCGTAGAACGCATCTATCACTGGCGTGGGCGTCGGCTCTGGAGGAGGATGATCGTCGCCAATATTGTTGTCGCTGCCGCAACCAGCGAGGCTGGCGACAGAGAGCAGCGCGACCGCGATAACTGTTGCCCATTTTCCGGAAATGAAATCGATTGGTTTCATGACGCTTCCTCCTCTCAGTTATTGCCTGGCAACGGCGTATTCAGGTAAGGGAAGGCCGCCTTGAAATCGGCGGCGGTCTTACGTACGCCGTCAGTAAGCACTAAGCCGCCGGCAGGTGCATCGCTAGGTTTGCATCCAACTTTCAATGTATCACTTGCGCCGGTCAACGCGCATAACGCGCCCATCGCCACGCGCAGTGAAACGTCAACGACGTCGTCACCTGGACGGCGTCCATTTGGGAAACCTGCATTATCGCCACCAGCTACGCCGAGCGGATTTTGCGTCTCCTGAGCGGTTGGCGCGATCGCCGTATTCAACCGTAGCATTTCAGAAGCTACTACGTTTTTTGGTTGATTGACGCCTTCGAGACCTTTCAGGAAAACGGTGACCAAGTCGTTACGCGGGAAATTGGTTGGCGCTTTGGCTGACGGGAATAGGGTCTCCACCACTGCGGGTAGCACCGGATTAGTGACGTAGTTGATGAACTGTGCGTCATCTTTCGGCTTTGACGCATTGAAGCGATCCTTGTCATCCATTCCGATGATGACTTCATTCACGAGCGGCATGCCGACGCGCGAAACTTGGCTCCATGCACCGCCTTCCTTGGTGGCGTTATTCAAGCCAGTGCCAGGTGTTGGGTTCAGCAGGCGCCCTTGACGCATGCTGGCGGTCGCGTAAGCGCCGATGACTGGCTCAGTGCCGTTGGTCAGGCAGGCAATTGGCATTTCTATAGCAATCGAACTGATGTTTTTGCCTTCCAAATCGTTCTTATTGCCACCCACTTCAGGGCCAAGCGGGTTCAGATTAAACAGGTCAAAGATCTTGCCCACGGCGATGTAGAACGGCTCTTTGCGCTGGCCCACGAACACACGGCCGGTGCCGCATGTTCCCATCGCCACGTTGTACATATGCAGGTTAGCATAAGTTTCATAGCCGGTCGCGCCGCCGAACGTCTTGTCGCCGATGTTGTCCACAGGCTTGTCGAACTCGGTCGCTCCACCAGTTGCGCCTGCAAGGCGAGTGCGCGTCCCGCCGCGTCGGTCCCCCTTGACAAGATCAATGGTGTAGGTTTCCCGCACGTTCAGTGAGGCAGGATTAACACCTGAAATAGTCGACGAATTAATAAGTGGAATCAACACGGACTTGCCGCCGATCGTCAGTGCGGCATGTTTTGACGTGTTCTTGAAGCGAAACTGGAAGGTGATGTCTTCCTTTGCGTCGCCATTGTTGTCGACGTGGATTTCGTACAGCGCGTTTTCATCAAACTGGTAGAAATTCGGGCCGCCTTGCGGATCTTGGAATGGAATGAAGTTGGCGATCATCGTGACATAGCCGTCGCGGCCTGGGGCGTAACTTCTGAACATATAGAAGTCAGTTCCGTCAACTTTGGGGGCTTTGGTCAAGAACGGTGCTTCGCGGTGACTCGATGCTCGCGCGGGGCCGATCGTGGCCGCGAATAATGTGGCTGTGGCAGCCGCCAGCGCGCATAGCGTGACTTTATTATAAGCTTTCATTTTTCGTGTCTCCATGAGTTCCATGACCGCAAAGCGCGGTGATGGGAATACTTATTATTTATTACTTGTTACTTAATAAGTTATACATGAAGACAAGCTGTGTGTATGTGGTCAATCTAACATTACGTTCAAGTGCCAACGCTGGTGTCATCTCTCGTTGCAATCGGTCAACATTAAAAGTTTCATTGCTTCATTTTGTTGCTTGCGAGATAGTAAGCAAAGACGACGAAGCAAAGAGAGTCTGATGTCAACTAAACTCGCTAACAAGTTCTGTTTGGTGCATATTGCGCTTACGGGCGTGGACCGAGACTGTCCAGGCTCGTTTAAGCGTCGACAAGGAAGGGCAGCATGTCTTTTTGAGGAATGCAGACGGTGAAATGTCCTTCGCGAAATGTCGTTCTTAAGTTTTTTTTCACATTCAAATTAGTAGGTTTTCGGCATGAATCCACGGCGCTATATTTAATTTTTTTGGGAAATACATGCGATTTAATTATTTTTTTTCGCAAAGGCCTTTTTAAGCGCGTTAGCAGCAAACTGCTCCGCTTCCTTAGCTTTGGGAACGACTGCTCCCATACCAAAAAATTCATGGGTAACCCCTGCATATTCCTTATAGGTTACTTGTACGCCATCATTCTTCAACTTGTCTGCGTATGCCTTGCCCTCGGAGAGTAGGGGGTCAATTTCAGCTGCAATGATGGTTGCAGAAGGAAGACCTTTCAAGCTAGTTGCCTTGAGCGGTAGAGCCATTGGACTCGATGGGTCAGCGCCGTAGTGTTTGAAAAACCATTCCATCATCGGCTTGTTGAGCGGTTTGGCGTTTGCGTTAGTCACGTAGGATGGCTGCGTCATGTCGTCGCTAACGACCGGGTACACCAGCAACTGGTGGACCGGCATCGGGGCCTTCTTTTCGCGCGCCATCAACGACACGACGGTTGCCAGATTACCGCCGGCGCTTTCGCCTCCTACCGCCACGCGGGTTGGGTCGCCGTTGAATTCCTTGGCGTGCTCCAATGTCCAGGTATAGGCAGCAAAGGCATCATTGGGCGCGGCCGGAAATTTATTTTCAGGCGCACGATGGTAGTCAGCGGAAACGATAATCGCCTTCGCCATCTTCGCGAGGGCGCGGGGCGAGGCGTCGTACACTTTAGTATCCGCAATCACGAAACCACCGCCGTGATAGTAGACCATGATGGGGAAGGGACCCTTACCTTCAGGGCTGTAGATGTATATTGGAAAGTCGCCCGTTGGGCCTTTGATCATCATGCTCTTGACTGTCACGCCAGCTTCAGGCGCAGTGTCTTTGCCCATGTTGGTCATAACCTTCTTGACTGCGTCGGCAGGTGTTGGTTGCTTGCGCGCTTCTTCCGGTGATAGGTTTTCGATTGGCTTGCCGCCTAGTGATGCGAGCGCGTCGAGCACCTTTTGCATATGCTTGTCCGCTTTTGGCGGCTGAGCCGGTTCGGCAGCAAGCACTCCTGTGTAGAGCATGGCGCCGAAGGCGGTGGCGAGAAGTTTGAAAGCTCGGGTCATGGAGTGGCTCCTGAAAGATGTCGTGAAAAGGTGGCAGCGCAATATGGCTATTCCACAAAATACTGGATCGGTGAGGTCTGGTATGTGCGCGCACGCACTTTGCAAAGCCGTTCCTTATGGCCTGTAAGGTCGAGGGAGTTGAATACATTGCAGGGAATCAAACGGTAGACCCGCATCCAGTTTTCTCAGGCCTATCGAATTCGTTTATTCTGGCACTTCAAAAGTTGGCGATCAGGTTCGCTCGGATCGAGCGAGATTCAATGGGGTGAAAATGCACGTCGAACTTGCCTTCAGCAGCTTCCCCTGGGAGCCGTGATTCATAGGCGTAGTCGATCGCCGAATCGCGCCTATTGGTCAGATTGTAGACTTCCACGGACAGGCGCAACTTGGGCGAAAACTTGTAGCCGACACGGGCGTTAACGCACGCCGTTATACACAAGTCCTGACCAACGAGCGCGTGGGCGAAAAAGCCGTTTGCATTCAATGAGTTGCGGCAGCCCTTGTAAACTTTCTCGTTTTCGCGTTTACTCTCGTCTTTTGGTTGCGACACGAAGTCGCGTGTAGGAGCTGTTTCCCCGTTGACCGGAGGAGACCACCGGTGTCACCCGGTGAACCTAGGAGCCTGAATAAAGAGCGGTTCTGACAACGTAACGTAG